>DATEPO010000351.1:0-5022 GCA_035273145.1 Nitrospiraceae bacterium | reverse complement strand
ACGATCGATCTGTTGCAACGGCAATTGATTGCGAACGCCGCCGCCCTTGGTGCATATCTCATGAGACAACTCGAACAGATGAAGGTCCGGCATCGCCTCATCGGAGACGTTCGCGGCAAGGGTCTGATGATCGGGATCGAGTGCGTCCGCGATCGTGACACCAAGGAAATGGCGATCCCCGAGCGCAACGCGATTATTCAACGCTGTTTTAAACAGGGGCTGCTGCTGTTAGGATGCGGACAGAATGTGGTCCGCTTGGTTCCCCCGTTGATCATTACGAAGCGCGATGCTGATGTTGCCGTGGAAATTTTGGATGCCGTGTTTTCGGACGTGGAACGCGGGCGGGTATAGTCTCCCACGGTTCACAGGTCTCGTTTCGTGCCTATCATGCTTGATTGTTCTCCTACCGATGCCGCTCGCGTTGCCCGCCGCCTCCTCTGCTGCGCAAAAAGTGACTGCGAAAGTGGTTGTCTCCGATGCGCTGACGCGGCCGGACCGGCCGGTGAAGCTTGAGGCTCGGTTGGTTCAAGCCGGGCTCTTTGCGCATGCCGGGCTTGGAGGAGAACAGCTCGAATTTCTCGTAGGAGGAAAGAAGGTCGGCACTGCCCTGTCCGGCGGAGACGGCCGCGGCTTTTTCGAGTACACACCGCGGATGCGTGGGAATCTGAGTCTGACTGTCCGGCTTGTCGAGAGTCCGCGGGTGCACTCGGCAGAAGGCACCGGAACGTTGTTTTCGTGGGAACGTCGGCGGCCGATCCTCCTCGTCGAATCCCTATCGTTGATGGAAGGCACAAAAGTCCCCATCGTTCCGCTTCCCCCGCTGGCTGCAGGCAAGATACTTCCCCTCTCGCTCACGCCCGAGCCGGATGCGGCGGACGAACTGAAACGGCTCACAGATTTTTACTTCAACGTCGTATATATCACAAAGCATTCCGGCACAGGGGAAGCGGAAGACCTGCGGCAGTGGCTTCACAAACATCGATTTCCGCCCGGGCCTATCGTCGCGATTCAGAGCGGCGAGGGCGCGCTCAATACGATGATCGAAGGCCTGCGTGCCGACGGATGGGACAATGTGAAAGCCGGTATCGGCCGAACAAGAGAATTTGCCGACGTGCTTGTGAGGCAGCGGTTGGATGTCGTCATCGTCCCTGATGCTGATCCCGGGCAATTGCCGAGAAGAGCTCAGCTGGTGAAAAATTGGAAAGAGGTTCGCAAGAAACGGCTGTAGGCGAGGAGTCAAGTCCTCGTCCAGGTCTGTTGCGCATTCTTTGTATTCCAGCGCCGACTCCTTTAAGATGACTCAGGCGAGGTTTCACGATGGGTTCCGGCTGATGCGCGCCAAGACTAGTTTTCTCTGTCAGGCATGCGGGCATCAGTCGCCACGTTGGTTGGGCCGTTGTCCCGACTGCGGTGGCTGGAACAGTATGAAAGAGGAACGCCTGATCGGGTCGACGGGCCGCGGGCGAGGTCCTGTGCTGAAGCTTGGGACGACGCAAGCCATCCCGATTGGCGAGATCGAAGTCATCGGCGAACATCGCCGGCGAACCGGCATCGGAGAATTCGATCGAGTCCTCGGCGGCGGCGTCATTCCGGGTTCCGTCATTCTGATCGGCGGCGATCCCGGGATCGGCAAGACGACCCTGCTCTTGCAGGCTCTCCCCCGATTGATCACGCAGGGCGAAAGCGTCTTGTACATTTCCGGAGAGGAATCTCCGCAGCAGATTAAAATGCGCGGGGGACGGCTTGGGGTGGACGCTCCTTCCCTTTACATTCTCGCCGAAACGTCTCTGGAAGAGATTCTCAAAACCATTCATGAACTCCAGCCGGCCGCGGTCGTGGTCGATTCGATCCAAACGGTCTACACCGATCAGATCAGCTCGGCGCCCGGGAGCATCAGCCAGGTCCAGGAGGTAGCCGGTCAACTTATGGGCTTGGCGAAACGAAGCGGCGTGTCGGTGTTTATCATCGGTCATGTGACCAAAGAAGGCGCGATTGCCGGGCCTCGATTGCTTGAGCACATTGTCGATACCGTATTGTATTTCGAGGGCGACAAAGGCCACAGCTATCGCATCCTGCGCGCCGTGAAGAACCGCTTCGGCTCGACCAATGAAATCGGCGTGTTCGAGATGAAAGATGTCGGCTTGGAAGAGGTGAGGAATCCATCCGAATTATTCCTGGCCGAGCGCCCGGCGAAAAGCACGGGTTCCGTCGTCGTCTCGAGCGTGGAAGGCACACGGCCTATTTTAGTCGAACTGCAAGCACTCGTTTCGTCAACCAGCTATGCCATGCCGAAACGAATGGCGAATGGCGTCGAGATCAACCGCGTGTCGCTTCTCCTGGCCGTCATGGAAAAGCGCCTGGGCCTCCATCTGTCCGGGCAAGACGTGTATGTGAATGTCATCGGTGGGATGCAAATCGACGAGCCTGCGGCCGATTTAGGGATTGTCGCCGCGGTGACCTCCAGTCTTCGTGAGAGTCCGATTGATCACGGCACCGTCATGTTAGGCGAGATGGGGCTGGGCGGTGAGGTGCGTGCGATCAGCCAAGCGGAATTGCGAGTGCGGGAAGCGGCCAAGATGGGGTTCCGTCGATGTATTTTGCCGCATCGGAATCTCGCGAAGCTGGAGCCGGTCGATGGGATCGAGCTCATCGGTGTTCATGAAGTCGGAGAGGCGCTGGATGTGGTCCTGGGATAAAGGTAAAAGGAAAAAGTTCAAGGTAAAAAATAATTGTCATGCTTTTACCCTTTTGCTTTTTACGTTTGCCCTGCTCGTTTCGGGCTGCGCAACAAGCGCAACCCGAAACGAGCCTTCGCCCGACATCCCCCTCCAGGCGGCGACGCTTGAACAATTGATAGGTTTGCTGCAAGAGCGTGAGGCAGAGATACGAACGCTGAAAGGATTGTTTGGCGCGCAAATCCAGGGCCCCGGTATTCCAGGGACACAGCGAGTCGAAGGCGCCATCGTCTATCATCGGCCCGATGCGTTGCGGCTTCGCGGATTCAATCGCCTTGGCATGAGACTATTTGAACTCGCTGTCGGTGAAGATCGCTATACCTTGCGGCTCATTAATGGGAAAGTCTTGGCGGGAAATGTGACCGATCTGAATCGAGTGGAGAAGGTCGCGCGCCCGTTCCGATTGAGCCTGCTGGCGATGACCGGGATTATCGGCACGCCCTCGGTCGCGATGAATGAACGAGCGGAATTGAAGGAAGAAGGGGAGCGCTATCGCATCGACGTGTTCGCGCCCGGCAATGGGATGAATGGCTCGAACGCTGCGTATCGACGGATTTGGTTTGATCGCCGATCGCTTCAGGTCGTGCAGGAAGATCGACTGACACCAACCGGGGAGATCGAAGCCCGCGTGCAGTTCGACGATTTTCGACCGGTCAACCTCTCCCCATCGGTCAATCTCCTCCCGGATGGTCCGGCAGTTCAAACCGGCACGTTGACGGGAAAGAGCGTCCTCAAACCGTTTGTCATTCGAGCAGAGGACAGTCAAGGTCCAAGCAGTATCCAGTTAACCTTTCACGAAATTTCGCCCAATATGCCGCTGACCGCGGAAGAACTTCAAATGACCGATGCCAACGTGGATGCTCCTGCTGGTAATGGTATGATGGGATGAAACTGCTGGCTGTCGAGACCGCAACAGGATATCAAAGCGTGGCATTAATGGATGGACTTAGCGTGTTGGCGCGATGCGACCGCGATGTCGCCGGGCATCATGCGAAATATCTGGTGCCCACCATTGATGACGTGTTCAAGACGGCAGGGTGTCAGATCTCGGATGTACGCGCGCTCGCGGTCTCAATCGGCCCGGGTTCTTTTACTGGACTGCGGGTCGGGTTGGCGACTATGATGGGGTTCAGAATGGTCAGGGGGCTGCCGCTGGCAGCGGTCCCGACACTGGAAGCCATGGCTTGGAATCTGCGCGGTTCGACCCACACGATCTGTCCGGTGTTGAAATCCCGCGCCGGAGAAGTGTACTGGGCCCTGTATCGGTGGCAGGAAACAGGCTTGATACGAATCGGTGAGGAGCGGGTTGGACCGTTGGACCAACTAGCCCGCACGATAACCCAACCGACGATTGTGTATGGCGAGGGATGGCAGGCGAATCGCGACGAGCTGCAGCGACTCTTCAATTCTTTAGAGGTCCCGATCCAGGAGGGCGCTGCTGAGGTGATGGCTGCATCTGCTGTGAGTGTTGGGTTGGCAGGAGCGGAGAAAATTCGACAGAACGATATTGCCGGATATGGCCTCTCTCCTCGGTATGTTCAACGCGCGGAAGCGGAGATCATGATGGATCGCCGCGTAGGTGCGCAGTAAGACAATGGCGTCGACGCACCATTACGCATTAGGACAAGAACCAAGTTCTCCCATCGTGGAGGCCGGCAGGGTCCAACATCTGGACGCGATGATACGGATTGAAGAGTCTTCATTTTCCGCGCCATGGACTCGGAGAATGTTCGAGGTGGAGCTGACCGACAATCCATTCGCCCGGTTTTTGACGGCCCACATTGAAAATGCCGATGAATCCCCTAAAGGGCCGCGGGATCTGGTTGGATATGTCTGCTTTTGGGTGGTGTTTGAAGAATTGAGGATGATGAACCTGGCTGTAGCGCCACATGCTCGCCGTCGCGGCATCGGCCGCTGGTTGTTGCAACAGGCGCTGACGATGGGGCGTGAAGAAGGCGCGCGCCGTGCATTGCTGGAAGTGCGAGTGTCCAACCATCCGGCCGTCGCGCTTTATCAATACGCCGGATTTTCTCAATCCGGTATCCGCATGAAGTACTATACGAACCCGGATGAAGATGCGGTGCTGATGGAATTAGAGTTGTAAATGAGAGCGTGAGGGCATCCCAAGACACTGCCGGCTCACCATCTCGCCGGTGCGCACAAACGTGTGCGACTTCTTCGTCGCACCGTGCGCCTCGCGCACCGCCCGCGATCCGAATGTGGCCGGTGAACGCGCCCCCGACCCGCTCACTTGATGTGTGAGATAATGTATGTCGTAAGAAAGTAA
>DATEPO010000350.1:0-3960 GCA_035273145.1 Nitrospiraceae bacterium | reverse complement strand
CGATGAACAGATCCCTTGTGACGACGGCTTCCGAAAACCCGGCGATGATCCTGCGGCAGATTATGTTTCATGGGACCCCGACAACTCGAAACGCCAGACCGTGCGCTATCTTCACGGTGCTCTGCATCTCTACGATACCGGCAGTGAGATGAAGAAGTTTACATGGATCGACACTCAGATACCCCTGATTGAACAAATCCGCTCGGCGTTACAACAAGGCTCCTATCCAGTCTTTGTATCAGAAGGCACGAGCAATGAAAAAGTGGAGCGCATTCGCCACAACGATTACCTCTGCAAAATGTATCGGGGATTTACAGAGCTTCAAGGATCACTCATTGTCTTCGGACACTCGCTCGATACTTCCGACGACCATATCTTCGTCGACCGCATCGGCCGACACGGTAAGACAAGACAACTGTACGTAAGCTTGTTTGGTGATCCCAGCTCGAAGGCGAACAAAGATATTATCCGCCGAGCAGACGCACTCTCCGAGATTCGTAGTATTCGGAAGCCTTTGGATGTGAAGTTTTTTGATGCGGCCAGTGTGTCAGTCTGGAAATAGTGGCTAAGAATCACCATGTCTCGATGTAACAAAAGAAGCCAGCGAACTTGAAAGCTATCTAGCGCTCTTCTTCAAGCATCGAAAGCGCCATCTCCCTCAAATAGACTTTTCCGTTTCTCATCCCACAGCCTGGGCCGGGAGACGTTCGGAGCGACATCGAGCCGCGCGGCGAATCGCTCAGCGGAACGGCGGCGTCTGCGGCGCGTCCTGTTTGAAGCTGCATTCGCGTAGGCCGAATGCAGCAAGTTGACGCGACGAGCCGCCGTGGAAGTGAGAGCGGTCCGCGCCGCTCTCTTTAAGCGGAGAACGTCCCCAGGGCCCCGGTTGCTCTTTTCTTGTCTGGTTAGAGAACTCAGGAGAGATGAACTTCAGCCGCTTGCTTTCTCATTCAAAGAAGCCTAGCTTAGAGCGTAAGGAAGAATACCATGGCAAACCAGAACCGATTCACAATCGCTCTCGAGCAAGAAGAGGACGGCCGCTGGATCGGTGAGGTGCCGGCGCTTCCTGGAGTCATGGCCTATGGCTCGACCCGAGGAGAGGCGCTCGTGGCTGTTCAGGCTCTCGCACTTCGTGTGCTCGCAGATAGACTGGAACATGGAGAAGCTTTGCCGGATCAATTGCTCAATGTGTCATTCATCGCGGCATGAGCCGCTGGCCGTCTTCTCAATCCTCTCGCGTTCTTTCCGCTCTCCTTCGCATCGGCTGGCAAATCAAGAGAACCACCGGCTCTCATCGCATCTTGGAACGATCCGGTTGGCCGGATGTCGTCTTTGCTTTTCATGAAAGAGAAGAAATTGGTCCCCGCATGCTTGCTCGTCTAGCGAAAGTCACGGGCCTTAAGCCAGAAGATTTGTAGATAACTGCAAACAATGAGCGGATCACCTGCCACTGCTTTCCTGCTACAAGACCGACTCACCCGATGGCCGCGGGATCAGATGGACGGCGCCGGCTTTGATCGCGGCCACTACTTTGATCCCTGGGGCAAGATGCAAATCTTCGAGCGCGGACCGCGTGACGATAGCTGAGAGTGGAAATCCCGATTGCAGATCCACGCGGACGAGCGCGCCCATTGAGATGACATCCTGTACGATGGCGGAGACGTGATTTCTGGCACTGGTCGCACCCGTTCCGACGGGTTCGAGCACCACATCTTCCGCTCGTATGCACACAAATACGTCGGCTCCGACGGCGTCCTGGCTCACGGCCAGCAATTTCACCCCGCCTGCTTCGACCATCACGAGTCCATCGGTCGCCTGCGCAATGCGGCCGGGAATGACGGTTTCCATTCCAACGATTTTCGCCACTTCAACATCTTTAGGCAAATTGAAGATGTGTTGAGGCGTGCCTTGCTGCAACACGTTTCCATCGTTCAACACCACCATCTCATCGCCGAGCGCCAAGGCCTCTTCCCAATCATGCGTCACCACGATCGATGGAATGGCCAAGCGACGCAAGAGGTCGCGCAGCTCTCCCCGTAATTTGACACGTGTCGGCACATCGAGCGCCGACAACGGTTCATCCAGCAGCAACAATGCGGGCCGGCGCGCGATGGCGCGGGCCAACGCTACGCGCTGCTGCTGTCCGCCTGACAGACGATTCGGCTTCATCTCCGCCAGGTCTTCCAGTTGAAGAAGATCAAGCACCTCATCGATCCTGCGGGCTCGCTGCTGTGCGGACAACGCGCTCAGTCCATATCCGATATTGCCGGCGACGGTATGGGTCGGAAACAGCGCATATTCTTGAAACGTATAACCGACCTGCCGATTCTGGGGCTCAACATGCTTGCTTGCTTCACTGTCGAACCACGATTGCCCATTGAAGACGATGCTCCCTCGATCCGGTCTTGCAAGACCGGCGAGGCATCGCAGAAGCGTCGTTTTTCCCGATCCCGACGGACCAAAGAGAATCATGACTGCGGCGGGATTCAGCGTCATGCGAAAGTGAGCCGACAGGCGGAATCGCGCACCGAGTGTTTTCTCGATTTGGACGATCATTTCTGCGGCCATATCGCCCACACTTTTCGATTCAATGCGTAGACGGCGAGCAGCACTGTGTACGAGATGACAAGGAGAAATAAGGCCGTCTTCGCGGCGCCGGCGTAATTGAGCGCTTGCACTTCATCATAAATATCGATCGAGACCGTGCGCGTCTCGCCCTCGATGTTGCCGCCCACCATCAGCACGACGCCGAATTCTCCCAGCGTATGGGCAAAGCTAAGCACGATGCCGGTCACGACTCCTGCCACCGAGAGAGGAACGATGAGTTTAACAAATGTGGCGGCGCGTGACACGCCCAGCGTCCACGACGCTTCGATCAAACGTCGATCCACCTGATCGAATGCCGAGGTGAACGGTTGCACCGCAAACGGTAAACTGTACAGGACGGAGGCGAGAAGTAGTCCCTCGAACGTAAAGGGCAGAGGATGGCCGATAAGATCTGTATACAACCGCCCCACTGGGCTATGCGGCCCAATCGCGACGAGAATGTAAAAGCCGAGGACGGTCGGCGGCAGCACCAACGGCAGCGCTACCACCGACTCGATGATAAATTTCCAGCGCCATTGCGAGAAGGTCAGCCAATAGGCAATGGGAAGGCCGACGATCAGTAGGATCGCCGCCGTCAACGTCGCGAGCTGAAACGTCACGCTGATCGCCGTCCAATTCACGGCCTATTACCTCCCCGCCTCGCATGATGCGCCGGTCATGGTAGGGAAGCAGCGGGTGAATTGCAATCGCTCACTATTTCCCGACCATGACCTCCGTGGCCTTAATCGCCACCGTGACGGTGTCATTCACTTTCAATCCCATATTCTTCACCGAGCCTTCCGTGATCGCCGCCACGAATTGGAGATTGCCGACTTTCACCGACACTTCGGCCATGGCTTGTCCCTGCGTGATATTGGTGACGGTTCCTTCAAATTGGTTGCGCGCGCTCAGCTTCATGGTGATCTCCTTTTATTAATGATGCGGACGATGCTGTCTCTGGCTGTCCCTCTGAATGCGTTGCTCGTCAGTCTTAACTGGCTTCCTTGATTTGATCAAACCCGCTCATGAATCCTTCCGGGCCGTTCACCTCCAATCGTGTGACCCGACAGTTATTGCCTGGTACATCAGTCTTGAACCGAAAACGCACGATCTTCGGTCCGTTCGGCGTCATCCATTTTTCCGAGATCCGATTCCTGCACTGCGTGTTCAACCTCTTGTTGCAGTTCACCCACGTCGGCCACGGAAAACTTCACTTGTACTCAGCCGGTCGGATGATCGATGCGTTGCACTTCACGAGCGTGCAGGACCTGCGGGAAAAAGCGCTCATGCAAACCCATATCGCTCGTCTCGATTTGAACACCTTCCAGCTCGCCCTGTGATGAGGCTGAGATGACGCACAGAGACTCGCTTGAT
>DATEPO010000349.1:0-15340 GCA_035273145.1 Nitrospiraceae bacterium | reverse complement strand
AGGCGGCTGGCCTTGCCGATACTTGCCGGTGAGCAGACCGCTGGCAAGCGGGAAGTAGGGGAGAAAGGCTAGTCCTTTACTTTGGCATTCGGGGATGACGTCTCGCTCGGGTTCTCGGTGTAACAGATTATATTCGTTCTGGACGCTCGCAAACCGCGCACGTCCCGGGCGGACGGCGCCTTCCGCCTCACGCAGTTGCTCAAGGGAAAAATTTGAACAACCGATTTCCCGTACCTTGCCGGCCCGCACTAAATCATTGAGTGCGCCGAGTGTGTCGGCGATGGGCACTGTTGGGTCGGGCTGATGGAGTTGATAGAGATGAATGCAATCGGTGCCGAGACGGCGGAGACTGTCCTCGCAGGCTTGCGTGATGTACTCAGGGCCTGCTCCGCGCCGCTGATCATCCACCGCCATGCCGAACTTCGTGGCGATGACGACCTGATCCCTGTGCTTGCTCAGCGCCCGTCCTAGAAAGACTTCACTTTGCGTGCCGCCGTAGATATCGGCGGTATCGAAGAAGGTAATGCCCGCATCGAGGGCGGCATGCACAACAGCCGCCGTGTCCGCCTCGTCAAGCTTCCATCCGAAATTGTTGCAGCCTAAGCCGACCACGGAGACATTGAGCGATCCGATCCGTCGCGTATCCAGCGTCCTTTCTTTCCCGACGATCGCCACTGGAAGTCATCTCCTCAGAATCCGTCACTCGGCGGGCGTTTCACACGAGCAATGATCCACTCCATATTGAATCATATGCCTGCTCTAAAGAACAGTAGGCACATCCTGCTATCAGCATAATTCGCGCGACTGACAATATTCAAAACAGATTAAATGTATGGGCCAAACCTAGACCACCCCAAGTGTGGCGTCCCCATGGGTAGGAGAGAATCTGACCGTCAACACGCGGATGGCCGCCAAAGTCAGCAGAATGATGCCCTACATCGCAAATTGATCGACATGGACTCCCTTGAACCATTCCGATATGACTTCCGTCAGCATTACGACAAGAATGGTGTCCACGATAAACGTGACCCTGACTCGACCCTCCGAAAAATAGGTCAATGTCGTCTTGAATACATTTCCACGACGGCCAAGAGAATCAGGGTATCGATGAGAATCTGCCGAACCGCCACTTCCACAGGATTGTGAAGCAGCAGCGTCAGGTCGAGGAACGTCTTGATCACGCCGCCCGTGAGTGCCAACAGAATGGTTAGGATGAGCAAGCTGAGGACCAGTTTAATACCCTTGATCCGCCAGGCAGTGAAATCCATCCCTGCTGCGCGGCCGATCAACGGTTGCATAGAAGAGAGCCGCATCGAATGGAGCATCGTTTACAACTCATCAATGGAGACTGGGTGAAGCAAATCGCGCACGGATAGGACGCCGACAATATCTCCGGATTGCAACACGGCCAGATGTCGCGTCTGGTTCCGTTCCATCAAATCGGCGGCTTCGGTGATCGGGCGGTTGCCATCGATGCCGATCACCGGGCTACTCATAATCGCGGTGACGGGGATGAATCTCGGCATATGGCCGACCCCAATCACCCTGCGAACGATATCCGCCTCCGTCACAATGCCCACGATGTGGGCGTTCTGCTCTATAAATACACTGCCGATGTTGCGCTCACGCATGATCTTGGCGGCTTCCAACACGGTGGCTGAATGAGCCACCTTTGCCAGATCTTGCTTCATCAATGACATCGCTGTGACCATAGACCCTCCTTCGTTCATGAATGTTGGTTTCAGACCTTATGTCGTCTCATCATGCGAAATGATATGGATGCTGTGTTGTGGCTAGATGAACGGAATGTCACGGATGGGTAAACTTTTAAGAAAATGCAAACTTCGTATAGAGATCAGGATGTAACTGAGTGAAAGGCACAAAGGGGTGATTGAGGAAGGATGGAATCGAACCTGCCGATTGGGAGCCGCCTAGTCGCCGATTTTTTTCAGCCGTCGGTCTAAAGCAAAGCGGGTCAAGCCCAAATGTTTGGAGGCCAGGCTCTTGTTGTACCCGGCGACCCGAAGGACTTCCTCAATAATCGCCGCATCGACGTCCGCAAGCGTTTGTTTGCCGATGACCATTTCGACGCGAATCATCTGATGGTCGCCTTGCGGCACCGCCACGGCCGTATGCGCCGCCGCCTCATGGAGTTCGCGTGGCAGGTAGCTGGCCGTCAAGGTTCGCCCATGACAGAAAATCATCGCGCGTTCGATGATGTTTTCCAGCTCGCGGATATTTCCAGGATAGGCGTATCGCTCGAGAATGGCGCGCGCGTCCGCATCGATGTCGGTCACGTCTTTGCCGAATTCTCGTCCGTAATGGACCAGGGCGCGCATCGAGAGCGGCAGGATGTCTTCGACGCGCTTGCGCAACGGCGGCAGCTCAAAGGTTACGACGTTAAGCCGAAAATACAGATCTTCACGAAACGCCCCGCGCGCGACTTCTTTTTTGAGGTCTCGATTCGTCGCGGCGATCAAGCGGAAATCCACCGCGATGTCTTCTGTGCCGCCCACTCGGCGAAAGGTGCGTTCCTGTAGGACCCGCAGCATCTTCGCTTGCATGCCCAGGTCGAGGTCGCCGATCTCATCGAGAAAGAGCGTGCCGCCTTCGGCGCGATCGAAGAGACCCGCCTTGCGCTGATGAGCCCCGGTAAAAGCGCCGCGTTCATGGCCGAACAGTTCGCTTTCAAAGAGTTCTCGTGGAATGGCGGTGCAGTTCACGCCCACGAATGGGGCGGAGGCTCGATTGCCGTTGTGATGCAACACGCGCGCAATGAATTCCTTTCCCGTCCCGGTCTCGCCGAGGAGCAGCACATTGCTCTTGGGATTGTGCGCGACCTCCCGTATCTGCGCCACCAGATGTTGCATGGTCGCGCTCTTTGCGACCAAATTATCCATCGCGTACTGATCGCCTTCGCGCTCCGCTTGATAGGAAACCCGCTGACGCAAGGCCAGCAGTTCGAGCGCCCTATTAATGACCTGATCCAGGCCTTCAAGGTCTACGGTTTTGATCACGAAGTCGTATGCGCCTAACTTCATGGCTTCTACCGCGTCCTGCACCGTGCCATACGCGGTCAACATGATGACGAGCGATTGGCCAGCCTTGGGATGGATCGCTTTCAGCGTGTCGAGTCCCGAGAGACCGGGCATTTTTAAATCGAGCAGAATGAGGTCCGGAATGTCATGGTCGAGCGCGCTGATCAACGCGTCACCCGAATCGAATCCGGTCACCAGATGCTGACGCCGCGAGAGCCGTTTGACCACCGCGGAGCGGATGGCCGATTCATCATCTGTCACGAAAATTGTTGCGCGCATAGTATCCTATGAAAATGTCGTGAGACGAGGTTGCTGCCGTATGGGCAACCAGACTCGCACCGTGGTGCCCTGTCCCGGTTGACTCGTGAGCTGAATATCGCCGGCATGCGCCTCGATAATATTGCGGCAGATGGCCAATCCCAATCCCGTGCCTCTGTGTTTTCCAGTGGTGAAAAACGGCTGAAACACGTGGGGAAGATCGTGGGAGGAGATGCCGGCGCCCGTGTCGGCCACAGTGAGGGTCATGCCCTGTTCTGCCGCCCGCCGGGATTCAAATGCGGCGATGCTCAGCGTCCCCTGTTGGCCCATGGCTTCAATGGCATTTTGCACCACGTTGAGCAAGACTTGTTTCAGTTGATCTCGATCCGCTTGAAGGGCGGGGAGCATCGGATGCAGGGCCGTCTTGACGGTGATCCCTTTGGCGGCAATCGACGCATCCGAAAGTTTCAGCACCTCTTGTAAAATGTCCGCGAGATTGAAGACGACCGGCGCCAGTTCCCGCGGACGCGCATAATCGATGATCTGATTGACGATGCGGTCCAACCGTCTGGTCTCGTTTAAAATGACATCGAGATCGGCCCGGCGTGGATCGTCCGGTTCGACATCGTCGCGCAGCAGGGCCGCCGTAGATCCGATGCCGACGAGGGGATTGCGTATCTCATGCGCAATCCCCGCCGCCACCTGGCCGAGGGTCGCCAGCCGTTCCGCCCGGCTGAGTTGCGTCTGCATCTGATCCAATGCGGTGATGTCGATGTTGAACCCTTGATACATGATGAGGCGGCCTTGTTCATCTTTGATGGGAATACGCCGGCTCAGGATCTTTCGCACGGTTCCTTCATGATGTAAAAACCGGAAGATCGTCTCATACGGTTTGTTTTCTTCGACGGCTTGCGCAAACTCGCTTAACACCCGGTCGCGGTCTTCCGGGTGAATCCGTTCCCGAAACGTCTGTGGATCGCTTTCCTGGCTTGGATCCAGGCCGGCGAGAATGTGATTGTACCGATTGCTGAACGTGATCTCCATTCCGTTGGTGGTAAAAATCCCGAACGGAGCGTGATCCACCAGGCTCCGGTACTTGGATTCCGACGAGGCGAGATCGTGATTGAGGGACAGTAGATCGGCCTCCGATTGCTGCAGTTTGAGAACATCGGTGCGCACCTGTTCGCTCATGGCGCTCATGACCCGCGTGAGTTCTCCCAATTCATCCCGGCGATCCAGGACGGTCACTTTAGGAGGAGACAAGCCGGCCGATGATCGTACTGATTTTGCCAGCGTCACCAGCGGCGCGGTAATCGAACGGGCGATCAAATGCAGCGCAAACATCATCAAGACTAAAGCAAGAATGACGCCACCGAGAATATTGCTCGTCATGGAAGTTCTCGCGTCGGCCATATTATCCAGCGCATCATTGAGCGCGGCCTGCTCGAGATGGTCGAAGCGCGTCATGTGCTCACGGATCTGCAGCATGATCGCCCGCCCGCGGCCCTCTTCGACATAATGGATGCCCTCAGCCGAACGCCCTTTCCTAGCGGAATGGATCAAGACATCCTTCTCCTGCATGAGGGTCTTGACCAAACGTTGAGCCTGACGGACGGCTCCTAATTGAAGAGAGTGGTCCCGCACCATATCCTCGAGTAAATCCCCTACATTGACGATATGATCATGAGCAACTCGGTAAGGTTCAAGATACGCCTCTTGCTTAGTGAACACGTAGCCGCGGAATCCCGAATTTAGTTCCAGGACCAAGCGCATATATTCGGACGCAGTCCGTTGCGTCAAATAGACGCGGTTGAGCTGTTCCTCGTTATCGGCAAACGCGCGGACACTCCGGTACGTCAACACGCCGGAGAGCAGCAGAGCAATGAGCGGAATGACGGAGGTCAGGAGCAGCTTTCGCTCGATCGGCAGATTATTGAAAAACCCGACAATCCGATGCCACATGGCGACTTCACGCTCCAGTCAACATCATCCTAAGAAGTTTAAACGCAACACAACGATGAATGCGCTTACGGTCCAATTGTCCTAAAAGTCCCGGTATCCTTTGCCGATCGCGTAAGCGACGGCCATGCTGTTCGCTTGCACGGCATAGCGGGCTTCTGCAAGCCGCACCTCTGCCGACAGCAGCTCGGTCGTCGCCGTCGTGACTTCCACGATGGACGAGAGGGCCAGTCGATAGCGTTCCTTGGCGAGCGTCAACGCGCTTCTGGCCGATTCGACTTCCTTCTCGGCAACCTTAATTTGTTGTTGGGCCGTGTGCAATCCGAAATAGGAGTCGGTAATTTCGAGCGCCACTTTGTTGGCCAAGTCGAGCTTGCGTTGCTCTTCCTTATACTTCTGCTGCAGGGCCTCCGCGACTCGATTTTCAATGAGAAAGCCCGTGAACAGCGGGACGGACACGACGGCCGCGGCCCCCCACCACAGTTGAGTAAACCCATCGTGGGCGCCGGCATATTGATTGGTCGGCGCATCGCTGAAATGGATGACCCCGGTCATGCCGGTCGCCGAAATGGTCGGGAAGTTGAGCGCCTTCGCCGCATGGTACTGTTCGTCCGCGGCTCGAATCCGATTGGAACTGCCCATCAGCTCCGGCCGATCTTCCAGTCCATGCTGAATGAGCGACTCGAGCGTGGTCGTCGGCGTCGGCACGGCGGCCACCTCTTCAAGCGTATAGTCCTCCGGCCCGCGAACACCCATCGCATGGTTCAATTGCGCGAAGGCCGCACGCAATTCGTTCTTGGCTTGAATGAACTGCACTTCCGACGTTTTCAGCTCGACGGAGATGAAATCCAGGTCGAGCTTCGATTTTAATTGCCGTTCGTACAAAATCTTGATTTGGTCGCGCAGGACGCCGCGTTCCCGCACCGTTGCTTCCGCGATCTGTATCAGGCGCGTCATGCGCAGGCAATGAAGGTACGCCTGCTGGACCCGCAAAATAACGAGGGCCTTATTCGTCAAGAGATCTTTTTCGGTCGCCTCCTGGTTCGCGCGCTCGGCCAGCAGCGTATGACCGGTCTGACCGAAATCGTAAATAAGCTGATCGGCCCGGAGTCCTGCATTCTCCACATAGGACGTCGGTTTGTTTTGGGCGCCCGCGATATTAAACCCGCTGAGCGGGCGAATCGTCCCGCCGGTCTGGATGGCATAGGCGTCGATCTGCGGATAGTACCTGGCTTTGGCCTGCTCTGCGGAGGCCTGCGCCGACCACGACGTCTCCTGCGATTTCTTCAGCAAGGGGTGTTGCTCCACTGCGATGGCCACCGCGGTGCGATAGCCCAAGAAGGCGCCCTTTGATCTCGGCACCTCCGTTGGGACTCGGGATGGAGACGCGAAGGTTTCAGATCTTTCTTGCGCCGACGCTATCAAGCTCAGAGGTCCCTGAGCCATCAGCCCGGTAACGAGGAGGACGGTGACAATCCGGCGCAAAGAGTTAGAAGCGGGCATAGGCTGTTCCCGTGGCATAGGCGACCGCCGCTTCGCTGAGCCGATAGTTGTATTGCGATTCCGCAAGCCCTACTTCCGCCTGGAGCAGATTCATCGTGGCAGTCGTCACGTCGAGGATAGATCCGAGGCTGTTCTTGTAGCGCTCCCGAGCAAGTGTCAGCGCCTCACGCGATTGAGCCACGCGTTCTTCATCTACACTGATTTGCTGCGCCGCTGTGGCCTGACTGAGATAGGCGCGCGCCACCTGCAAGATCACATCATTCGCGATCGTGCGGGCATTGGCGGCCATTTCACCTCGGCGGGCTTCAGCCTCATCGATTTGTCCTTGAATGCGGCCCCCGGTATAGATCGGAAAGGAACTGGTTCCTGCGGCACCCCACCAGCCAAGTTTCGCGCCGGGATTGTCGACCTCTTTGCCCGATGGCCGTTCCTCATGTCCCCACCAGGTGTACGCGCCCGTTCCGATGGCCGTCACGCTGCCGAAGTTCAAGGCTTTGGCGGCCTTCAAGGCCTCTTCCGTAGCGTGAACACGGTCCTGGCTTCCCAGGAGCTCCGGGCGTGTGCGTAAGGCTTGCTCAAAGAGTTCCTGGAGAGGGGGCGAGGGTTTGATTTCAAGCGGAACAGTGGCCAACGCATATTCATGTGGGCCTTGCTGTCCCATTGCATAGTCGAGATCGGCGAAGGCTGTCTTCAATTCGTTTTCTGATTTGATGACGGCCAGCTCTGCGCGATTGGCCTCAACCGAGGCGAAATCGACATCCAGCTTCGAGCGTAATTGATTGCGATAGAGCGATTCTGTCTGCGCGCGAATCAATTCCCGTTCTTTCAGAACCTCGCGGGCGATCTCGACGAATCGCTGCTGCTTCAGGCAATTCAAATAGGCCTGTTCGATATTCAGAATCACCACGGCTTTGGTCGTCAGAACATTTTTTTGTGCGGACGCGGCCAGCGCTTTATTTGCCAAAATCTTGTGCGCCGTATGGCCGAAGTCCGTCACCAGCAGATCGACGCGAAGGCCGGGCGTGGTGAGGTAATTCGTCGGTTTGGGGAGCGACCCCGAGATGCCGAGGTTGGCGAGCACACGCGTGTCGCCCGCCGAATTCGCAAAGACTCCCGTGACCCGTGGATAATTCGCCGCTTCAAGCTGCTTCGTACCCGCTTCAATAGCCAACACCTCGTGCTCCGACATCCGCACCAGCGGATGCCGCACCAACCCCCGCCGCACCGCCTCTTCAAAAGTCAATGACCCGCCTTGCGTCTTTACGTCTCCGCCGCTCGACAAATTCTCAGCATGCCCAGCGGGAAGGCCAGAGGCCAGCATGAAAAATAGAAAGAGGAGGACGTGTAGAACCATGATGTGCTCCTAGAGGATGCTCATCCAATAAGGCCGCAGGGTGTTGGGACACCGAGGCGTACTGGTAAGTACGTTGAGGTATCCAAACGCCCGAGAACGCAGTTGGGGAGCGTTTCCAGCATTCTCAATAGCGGAGGTAGTCTTGGCCTGTGGCATACGCCAACACCACTTCGCTCGTCTTATAGATGTACTGCGCTTCCGCCAATCTGGATTCCGCCTCGAAGGCGACGGCTGTGGCCCGAATCACATCCAGGATCGGACTTAATCCGATGCGGTATCGTTCCTGTGCCAATCCAAGCGCTTCGAGTGCATACGACACACGCTCCTGTTCCAAGGCGATCTGCTGGGCATTGGTGGTTTGTGTCAGGTACGCCCGCATGATTTGGAGGATGACCTCATTGGCTAGGTCTTGTTGTTCATACTCGGCTTCCCCTCGTGCATGTCCGGCTTCGGCCACCTGATTTTGAATCTTAAAGCCCGTGAACAAGGGCAGGCGCGCAGTTGCCCCGACTCCCCAGAATGGCGCCACCTCGTTATCATGAATACCGCTGTCGTGCGCATCCCAGAATTTCGTCACCGCCAGCGATCCTACCGCGGACAGTGAGCCGAAGTGGAGCGCTTTCACGGCCTTGAGTAATTCTTCAGAGGCCTGGATCTTATCTCGGGCGCCGAGCAGTTCCGGGCGGTTTTGCAGGCCGTTCGTCACGAGCGTGTCGATCTCGGGCGGGGAGGATGCCACGATGGAAAGGGCCTGTAGTTCGTAGGTCTCAGGGCCTTGGATGCCCATGGCATTGTTCAACACGGCCATATTGGTCTTGAGGTCGTTCTGTGCTCTGATCAGAGCCAACTCGGCATTGGACGTCTCGACTCGAATCAAATCCAGGTCGACCTTCGACTTGAGTTGATGCTTGTAGAGGGACTCAACCTGGTCACGAACGGCACGGCGACGCTTGAGTGTGGCTTCGGTCACTTTGATCAGATGTTGTTGCAGCAAGCAGCCCAAATACGCTTTTTGAACATTGAGAATAACCAGCGCTTTCTTGGTGAGACGCGCCTTTTCCGATGCGCTTTCCGTCGCTTGGCCGGCGAGGATGCGATGGGCCGTATACCCAAAATCCGTAATGAGCTGATTGACAAGCAGGCCGCCGGTGAGCATGTTCTCGTTATAGTGCGGCAGCGCGCCGCCCGGATCGAAGCCATGGCCGCCGCGGTCGTGAATGGTACGGCCGTCGGTGGTGACGATGCGAAGCGAGCCGCTGGATTCGGCGATGGAAGCTTCGATCCAGGGAAGCCGATCGCCCTTGATTTGCTTGGTGATCGCCTGCGCGGCTTGGGAGGCGTACCGGCTTTGTTCGAGAGAGGGATGGCGCTCGAGCCCGATCTGAATCGCGTCCGCCAGCGTCAGCGGAGGCCCTGAAGCGCCGCTTGGATCTGCGAAGGTGGTATCGGCGCACAGCCACATCGAGAGCGCTGCAAGGACAACGTATCGCCACATAGACTCTCCTTCATTGCGCGTCCGGGATCGTTCTTTTCGCGTCCTCGACCCATTTATGTTTTTTGTCGAGCCGGTTTGCCGGCCGGCAAATTGTAAGCCGAGGCATGGACCGTTTGGCCGTCGTTTAGTCCCGCTTTTCCTACCACGACGATGTCCTCGCTTCCGGTGAGTCCTTCCACGATCTCGATCCAGAGCCCATCGTCGATGCCGGTTTTGATCGCGGTGCGATGGGCGGTGTTATCCTGAACCACGAAGACAAACTTGGCGTCTTTGTCGCCGCCCGACACAATGGCCGCCGGCGGCACCGCCAACGCATTCTCGTGCTGTTGCAGAGACAGCGTCACATTGACGAAGGTCCCGGGCTGCAATGTATGCTCGGCATTCGGCAAATCGATTTCGACCAAGAGGGTGCGGGTCGCCGGATCCAACGCTTCGGTGGTGCGGGTGATGGACCCTGTGAACTGTCGATCCCGGACTTCGCCGACCGTCAGCACGGCCGGGACGCCGGGCTTGGCCATATACGCCATTTCTTGCGGCACGCTCACATAGACCCGCACCGTTTCCATATCCATGATCGTAAAGAGCGGGACCGCCCCGGTGGCCGACCCCGTCGCAGATTGGATCAGGGCGCCGGGGTCCGCAAACCGCGCGGTAATGGTGCCGGTGAAGGGTGCGTAGACCTTGGTATATTCGAGCAGCGTCCGCTGGCTGTCGCGCATGTGTTTCGCCCCTTGCGCGGCCGCTTCCGCCAAATCGACATCCTGTTTCGCGATGACGTCTTTGTTTTCCTTCCAGACATTCTGAAGCCGCTCAGCCGTAATCTTCTTGATGGCGTAATCGGCCTCCGCCTGCTGGTAGCGGTCCTCCACCTCTGGCGCATCGATCACGGCCAAGAGTTGGCCCTTTTTGACTGTGTCGCCTTTGTCGAAGCCGACCCATTTCAAGTATCCGGATACTTTCCCGTACAGGGTCGCTTGATAGAGCGGAGAGACATTGCCGGGGACGGACAAATCCAGTTTCATCTCTCGCCGCTGCGGTTTCATGACCTGAACGGCGGCTCCAGTGCTGTCGCCCGCCTGGTCTTGGGTGGGGCGGGACGCCGTGGTCTGATGCTGTCCCTGCCACACTAACGTGCCGGCAATAAACAGCAGCATGACGCCCATCCCGATCAGAATGAGCTTTTTCTTCGACATGTCCACGCTCCCTTCGTCGACCATAGATGAAAGCATCTCCATTCGGCCATTCTCCTTGCTGCCGTGCTCTAGATCAGGTCAGCCTCGTGAATCATGCCGGATGATCCGTCGCACTGCTCTTGCTACCTGTCGGCGCACCAGACCCCGCAGAGCGGCGGCGCGCGATGACATGCAGGACGGGAATAAACAGCAGGGTCATGAACGTCGACACGGTGAGCCCGCCAATGACGGCGCGGGCCAAGGGCATGTTCGCCTCGCTGCCTTCTCCAATCCCAAGGGCCATCGGGGCCAGTCCCATGATCGTGGCGAGGGACGTCATGAGGATGGGACGGATTCGCAAGCGGCCGGCCTCCACGACCGCGTCTTCGAGTGCGATGCCTTCGCGCAAGCGATTATTTGCAAAATCGACCAAGAGGACGCTGTTCGAGACGACGATGCCGATCATCATCAGCGTGCCGATCAGCGATTCGACATTCACCGAGGTATGGGTCAGCAGCAACATCCAAATGACGCCGATGAATCCTAACGGCACGGCGAACATCACGACGAGCGGATCCAGGTAGGATCGGAACAGTCCGACCATGACGAGATAGATGAGCACCATCGCCAACGGCAATGTTCCACCGAACCCGGCCAGCGCTGCCCGCATGCTGTCCACTTCGCCTTTGATGGACAGTTTCACGTCCTTTGGGAGCTCGAACTTCGACAGGATCTCCTCGATCGACTGCGCGACCCGTCCCAAATCGTTGCCTGGCACGCTGACGAGGATGTCCATGGTCCGCTGCAGATTGTAATGCTCCACCACCTCCGGGCCGGTGCTTCGCCTGACGTCGGCAATGTCTCGGAGGAGCACGGGCGCGCCGTGGCCATTCATGGAGGCGCCGGGGAGGTGCGGGCGCTCAGCAAACGGGGTTTGCTGCAGGGCCAGCGAACTGCCGCGCTCCAACATCCCCACCACGCTGGCACTAGGTTGATGTTCGATCCGCTTGCCGACCAGCGGCATATTCAAAAAGTCATCGAAGGCGACGAGGACCTGTTCGGGAAATTGAGTCACGACAAAATAGGCATTGTTCGTCCGTGGGTCGATCCAGTAGCCGGGATTCATGGTGACATTCGAGCTGAGGCCGGTAACGAGATCGGTGACGATTTGATGCTCGTTCAGTCCGAGGTACGCGGCCTGGGTGCGGTTGATGTCCAAATGAATCTCAGGGTAATCCATCCCTTGACGCACTTGCACGTCGGCGGTGCCCGGGATCTTTGCCACCATATCCCTGATCTGATTGGCCGGTTCGACCAATTCGGTCAGCTTCGGTCCGCTGACTTTGATATCGATCGGCGCGGAGAGTCCCGCATTGATGACGTCGCTGACGATGCCTCCGGTCTGGAACGAGAATTTCAACCCGCCGAAGTCGCGCGCGAGCGCCGGCCGCAATGCCTTGATGATGTCGTCGGTGTGTGCGACATGGTCTCGGGTCAAGCTCACGAGTAGAAATGCCTGGTGCGGTCCGTTGACCGGTGAATAGAGGACCATCCAGCCTTGCGGCACCCCGATGTTGGCCACGATTTGCTCCAAGTCCGACGCCGGGATGTGTTGACGAATCACCTCTTCGATTTTTTTGACGATGGCCTCGGTCTTTTCGATGCGGGTCCCTTCCGGCGCAGACACATTCAAGACGAACTGGCCGGCATCCACTTTGGGAAAGAATTCAGTGGCCAAGAAGGGCGCCATGAGCAGCGATCCGATAAACGTGACGGTGACCACGATGACCACCAGCGCCTTATGTCGCAAGCACCATCGAAGCGTGTGGACATACCGTTCGACAAAGGGTTCGAAAATCTCGAACCGGTTCCAGGCCTCGATGAGGCGATTCTGCGGAGGACGCAAGGACCGGCCGTGGCCGATCTGGTCCTTGTGTGTATCGCCGCTGCCGCGCAGGAGTCGTTCCATGGCGACCGGCGCCACCGTGAGGGCGACGACGTAGGAAGCCATCATCGCATACGCGACGGAGAGAGCGAGCGGGACAAAGAGGAATTTGATGATGCCGGTGAAAAAGGCAATGGGCAAAAAGACGAGGAAGACCGTGACGGTGATGACGAACATCGGCATCGCCACCTCGCTGACCGCATCACCCGCGGCCTGCATGGACGATTTCCCCATTTCCATATGCCGGTGAAAATTTTCCACGACGACAATCGCATCATCCACCAGCCGTCCGACCGCGAGCGCCAAGCCGCCAAGCGTCATGATATTCACGCTGTGGCCCGTGAAATACAGGCCGATGAACGCTGCCGTGACGGACAGCGGAATGGCCATGACGATGATCAGGGTCGAACGCAGACTGCCTAAAAATAAGAGCACCATCAGGCACGCCAGTCCGCCTCCCAGGATACCCTCATGCTCCAATGTTTGAATGGACTGACGAATGTACAGCGACTGATCGAACAGCAGTTTGACGAGGACATCCTTCGGGAGGCCCACCAGCTTTGGAATGATGTCTTTGATCCCATCGATAACCTCGAGCGTGTTCGCGCCCGCCTGTTTCATAATCGGGAGGTAGACCGCACGCCGCCCGTTGATGTTCACGATGTTGACCTGGACCATCGTCGAATCGACGGCCCGGCCGACATCGTTGAGAAAGACCGGCACCCCATTCACGACCGAGATCGGAATCTGGTTCATCTGATCCACGACCTTGATCATGCTGTTGGTGTAGACGTTGTAGTCGAAGTCGCCAATTTTGACGTCACCGGCCGGCAAGAGGACGCTTTGGGCATTCACCGCACTGACGATGTCGTGCGTCGAGACCCCGCGCGCCAGCATCCGCTGCGGATCCATGAAGACGGTAATCTGGCGGACGGTTCCTCCGAACGTCGTCGGATACATAATGCCGGGGACATTGCCGAGTTGCGGACGTACCGTGAAATAGGCCAGGTCGCGGACTTCTTTTTCTCCGAGTGTCTCGCTGCTCGTTGTTTGGACCGCGATCGGCAGATTGCCCGCACCGAACTTAATAATGATCGGCGGAAAAATACCTTGCGGCAGGTAGCGGAGATTCGCGTACGTCAAGCTCGTAATTTCCGCCAGCCCGGCATTCACATCGTACGATGGATGGAAATAGATCTTGATGAGACTGACGCCGGGCAAGGAGCGCGATTCGATGTGTTCGATGTACGACGCCTGCAGGAAGGCTTGCTCCAATCGGAGGGTAACCGCCCCTTCGATTTCAGACGGACCCATGCCTTTATAGAAGGTGGCGACGGCGACGACCGGGATGTTGATCTCCGGGAAGATGTCCACCACCATCTTCTGGTACGACACGACCCCGAGGATGATGACGATCAAGCTGATGGCGACGATGGCGAACGGATTTTTGAGGGAGGCCCGAACCATGTTAATCTCAGTGCGACACGGTAGTCACTCTGTTCCTCCTAACTAGTATGACTATTATGCAGACATGGTTTGATCTGAAGAAATGATGAGAAATGCCACTTTGAGGATACTGATTACAAGAAAAAAGAACGAGACAAGTAAAGGAAAGGTCATGATTGAGCGCCATCGCACGATGCGCACTGAGCGAAAGGTTCTGAATGGATGTAGCCTTACTCGGCATGGTTGCTTACTGAGGAGTAAGTTTGGAGCGCAATCCATTATCGGTCTCTTGGAAGGATGCTTCTGAGCGTGTTTCTCAATGGATCTGAAGGAACCACTAGGCTGTCCTCCCGCGTCACCTCCACCTCTCCGGGCTCCGGCCTTTTAGGCCTGAGCTGTCTACGATTCGAATTGGCCTGAAAACGATGTTGCCGCTCCAGCAAACGATCCCTCAAGTCTTCTGTGGCTTGTAAGCCACTCGTCACCGGGTCGGTCGTGCCATACGTGCTCCCTGCCGGGCCTTTCGAAGGCCGTGATTCAAGTATCGTTGTCTGCGCAGAGGCATGTTCGCCGGCCATGGAAATGCTTGTCACCAAGAGAGCGAAGAGCGCGGAGAGACCATAAGGACGGAGTCTCCAAGCATCATTGCGGTCATTCCGGTCGGATGGGTTCGTTGTGCGGAGCATAGTTGTACGGTACGAGCGCTGGTTCTATCCGTCAAGTGTCACGATGTGGCCTTTACAAACAGAGTGAAAGTAAAGCAAGCGTAGAGCAAGGCGTATGCCTTTACCGTCTCACTCAGACCGCTCCGACCGCTTCCAATAGTCAGGGCCATATCGGGCCAGCCGATCGTGTCGGTCTCCGTGAAGCAGGGACTAAGGTTTGCATAGATTTGCATAGATTATTGCCCCATGGATTGCGGTCCTCTGTGAGGTCAGAAGCCGAAGGAGGCATTATGGCAACATTCGACGAGCCGGGCGTTGTTTATGAAGAGGATGAAGAGATAGAGAGCCGGATCCTCGCGATACTCGGCGACCATCCGAAAGTAACATTCACGTCCCTCGCCGACGCTGTTCCTGAGCACCGATGGCGTGAACTGTTTGGAGCCTTGAACCGTTTGCGTAAACGGCGACAAATCGAATTGTCCGCACTCCCTTGGGATTACGAAGT
>DATEPO010000348.1:0-11518 GCA_035273145.1 Nitrospiraceae bacterium | reverse complement strand
GGCGTCGCTCAGAAATCGATCAAGTGTTCGTTAATCTGATCACGAATGCCGTCGATGCCATGCAGGGACGCGGGCGTTTGACGCTTCTCACTGAATTTCTCAACGAACGTCTTGAGCTCCGAATCAGTGACACAGGCTGCGGCATCCCTCCCTCCCTCATCAGTAAGATCTTCGATCCATTCATGACAACCAAAGATCCCGGCAAGGGAACGGGCTTAGGTTTGAGCATTGCCTATAAGATCGTGTCGAAATATGGCGGGCACATTAACGTTAAGAGCGAGGAAGGAAGAGGATCGACGTTTACCATTAGTTTTCCTGTTCAAGGAGACAGATCGAACGTGTGAACCTGCATAGCCATCGGGATGTGACATTCCGATAGTGTGTTGGCCCGAACACATCAGCGGCCCATGCGCCGGAGGTTTAGCACCATAGTTCTCGAGACGAAATTATTTTTCTTGGTCGGGTAGGCCTCGATACATCCATTTCGCTACACGTCGAGCAAACAACGGTAACAGAAAGATCAGAAACTTATCGCGGATCCAGATCTCAACCGGTGTGAGTTCTTTTTTTAAATTTCCGCTGCGGCGACCGTATGCAATGACTTTATCGACCCGACATTTTCTGGCGTCTTGAAATTCAGCGAAGGCGTCTTGTGGCTCCGATGGATGCCGAATGAGGCATCGAGGTAAACACCAAGCATCTTCAAGCGCCATGGAGGCGCCTTGGCCGGAATGAGGACTGACAGCATGCGCCGCGTCGCCCATTAAACAAACATTTCCGACATGCCATTTCTCCAAATTTGGGATGTCATAAAGATTGCCTGCCCATATATTCTTCGCGGATTTGATGATCCTTTCAGTGGGAGGGCACCATCCGCGATGCAATTGTATGAGCATGGCGCGTTTATCTTCTTCAGTTAGCTTTGAAACGTTCTCTCTGTCGCTGTCTTCGTCCGGAAGAGCGCTCCACCACATGACCTGTTGTTTGCCGGACTCTAGACCTGAGCGTGCGATTCCAAAAAAACCGAGTTTTCCGAAGAACATTCTCATGCGATCGTCAGGAGGCAGATACTCTTTACCGATAACGTTCTCTGTGACAAACCCTCCGATACCGATTAGACCCGTGTAGGAAGGGTGCACGTCTGGAAAGATGATGTGTCGAACGGTGGAAACAAGGCCGTCAGCACCAATGACAAGGTGACAAGGCACGGAGTCGCCGTAGGCAAACCGGCAGACTGGTTCTCCATTGACGGTATCGACCATTGCGAGGCGTTTCTCAAAATGAATGGGGATGCCTTCGGCCGACATTGCGTCGAGGAGGATCTCGTGCAACGATTGTCGAGGAAGTGCAACTCCATATTCCTCGTTTATGTCGCGCTTCTGATCTTGATAACTTGATAACAGCACGCCGTCGCTGTTGTAGAACTCAAAGCCTTTGTATGTATTCCCTGCTGCACGAACCTTATTCGCGAGGCCCAGCTCGGCTAATATGCTCATGCCATTCGGAGCTAATCCCAAGCCGCCGCCGCTTTTATCGTCTCTCCGTCTGGCTTCATATATGACAGGGAAGAATCCCTTTCGTTTGAGAAACAAGGCCAACGCCGGTCCAGCTATTCCTCCGCCGACAATGAGAATGGATTTGCTTGTCATAAGCACCTTCCAACCTTCTGATCACAATTGCCAACGGCGATCTTCAATGTATGAAAACCGACACACATGAAGATGTCCCTTAATCGTTAGGGTTTGAAGAAGCGCTCCTCATCCTAGATAATCCGGCATGCTAAACAAGAGAGGAGCACGAGAAATGAGTACGACGATTCGGCGGGAATATCAAACCGCATTTCACGTTGTCCAAGATACAAGAACCTCCTCCAAAGCTTCCAGGTAATTGGAGGTGCGCCTTTGTGGTGACCTAAGAACGGTGACCATATCGGTGTATAGGTCCACCACCGAGCCATGAGCCTGCAGAGCTAGTCCATCTCATGACCTCTCTTCGACAAGTCACCGTTTTCGGGTTGCGTTTCCAAGGCGTGTTTCTAGGATACTAAATTGTACTGAGAGTAGGGCGGCAATGCGCTAAACCGGCAAGCAACCAATCCAGATTCGGTGATCCGTTCGGGTTTGTTCACAAGTACAGAGGCAAAGCCTTGCCGCGCGCCGCATTGAAACGGCTCGAACCGCTCAATCGCATTCTCTTTCGCGATGAATGCTTTGGGCATGTCGTCCTGAGCGATCCCAAGAGTGAGGGCGGAGAGGCCCGCACTTTCGCATGGGAAGAGATGCGGCGCTGGCGCTCGTCGGAATCAGTTCTCATTCCCATCGCTGAATCAATGGCAAAACTCGTGTGCAATGAGGAATTTACTTATGTGAAGGCATGTGAGGGGCACGCTTGCATGTTACTGTTCATCGATCGGACTCGGCGGCGTGCGCGTCGCTGGTGCAGCATGGCCGTCTGCGGAAACAGGGCGAAACAAGCTGCCTATCGCACCCGAGGCCAGTCGTAGGGTGCCGAGGAGCAGTCGTTAAGGGCCGGACGTAAGTATGAAGTCGCGTGCTTTTTATTCTCCACGTGCCGCAGACATCTATGGCTTCAAGATATGACCTTCGACTAATTTACAAGAAGGCGCTGTGGACATGAGATTCTGAGCGTGTTAGAACCGAACCCCTAGGTACACGCCCGGCATGACGCTCGTATGAAACGTTGTATCGTTCGCGCGGACATTGCTATCTCCTAGGTCCGTCAAATTCAGGATAAAATCAGCCGTTAGAGCCAAACGTTGGTTGACAGTGTGATCCAGACCGATCCCGAGGGGAATTAAGAAGGACGTCGTCGTGCCCAGATCCGTGCCACCCCGGGCAAAGCCAATGCCGCCTTGCGCCACGAGTTTTGTTAAATTATGGCTGCCGGGAATGTCCCACCAATACTTGCCTTGCATGGTCAGGCCAAAGATAAACTGACTCCCCGCGCCGACGTATTGTCCCATTGGTCCAATCGAGAACTGTTTGCTGAAAAAATAATCAAGATTTCCCTTAAAGGCAAAATCTACTCCGCGATCGATCGTGTGCCCGAGAAAGCCGATCGCTGTGCCTCCGGACCATTGGCCCGCCTTCAAGTCATTCACCTGGGCGTAGGCGACAGGACCCGCGATGGTGCAGATGAATGCTACAGCCAATACATATGCGGTGCGACGTCCCATACGTTGTCTCCTTTCTCTTCCCTTCGGTCGATGTGGAGCCGGAACTGTTGGGCGCATTGAAGATGTGAAACTGTGATCCATGCCGTTCATCAGCCGACACCTGAGCGAAATGGGTTAGGGGTTACGGCTCATAGGGACGCGGCAAGGCATCCCCCAGGACCTCGTCGCGCATGATGGCCATGCGGGTGAAAGCCATCTTCCGATACCATTCGACGCTATAGTATGGCGCAGGTCTTAGGCGAGGTATCAGCGGCGTGCCAAACGATGTGTCTCATAACGGCCTGTCATCATATCCAGCTAACATGCAGTCTTCTCGTAGGCTCCGCAGAGAGCCCTGTGAGTTCGTGATAAAGGGGAGCGGCATGCCGGGCGTCGGCTGGGGATTGCAGGGGCGAGCGCAAACCCTTCGTTGGCGTGGAGCCATAACCGTGATGGCGGCGCCTTCGATACCACTAACATTTGCCGGACCCGTTGTCTCTCTGTCCGAGCAATTCATCCGTCTGCCTTATCTTCCGGGCATCGACATGGCCATAAAATGCTGCACCTTCGGCTGTGAAGTTCCGATGTGATAGGCACGAACTCTGTCTTCAACGGCCCGATCTGTCACGGTCACGCGGGCATGTTGCCGAAGATGTTCAGCCCAAGACTCGACGAGGAAGGTTTCGACGTAACGTCCGCCGTCGGCCATATCGGACAACAATTCCCAACGAAGGCCGCCATCACGGAGTCTTAAGCGCCGCATGCCCTCCATGGCGTCGATAAATCGTACGGCGAGCGCCGGATCAATTCGGTATTCGATTGTCACAAACACCGGACCGTCTTCCGTCGGGGTTTCGAGTGCAACCGGGATTGGCCAATGCCGGGATGGCGTCAGGTCCGCCGAGCTGGCATCGGATAAAGGATAACGCCGTGCCAACGGGAGCGTGAAGACCAAGGCGCCTGCAGCAAGGAGCAGCGCCGTGGAGACGCCGAGGCGTTCTGCGACACCTCCCCAGACGGCGCTGGATACGGCGAGGCTGCCGAAGAGAACGAGGAGATAGAATGCCAGGGCCCGACCTCGAACCCATTCCGGCGCATTGAGTTGCACGCTCGTGTTGAACGTCGTCAGCATCGCCAGCCACGCCGCACCTCCCAACAAAAGACTGCTCGAAATGAGGGGGACATTCTGCGAGAGCGCGATCGCAAGCAGCGTCGAGGCGAAGATCACCGTCGCCGCTGCCACCATGGCTTCCAAGCTGAGGCGCCGCCGCACTATCGGCATGAGCGTCGCCATGCCGATCGCTCCTACGCCAAAGCAGCCCAGCAACAGCCCGTACCCGGCGGCGCTTAAGTCTAAACGGAATCGGACGACGAGCGGGAACAAGGCCCAAAAGGCGCTGGCCCCAAGAATAAAGACGGCGGCCCGGACAAGAACAATCTGCAGATGCTCGGCGTGGCGGAAGTATCGGATTCCGGCACGCATCGCTCCTACGAAGCGTTCTGCCGGCGCCACGTTCTGGCGCACCGGTCGTTCCCAGCGATACAGCACCAGCATGACACCAAGGAAGGAGGAGGCGTTGAGCAGAAACGTCGCCCCAGCTCCTGCCGCCGCCACTACAAGACCGCCAATTCCAGGCCCGATCGCGCGTGCCAGATTAAAGCCGGCGCTGTTCAACGCAATTGCTCTCGAAAGATGTTCCGCAGGCACCAGTTCAGGAATGATGGCTTGATAGACCGGCCCATTGAGTGCCGTACCTAGCCCGAGTAACGCCGTGAGTAGGAGCAACCAGGCCGGCGTCATGAGATCGGAGAAGGTAAGGATTCCAAGCAGCAGGGCCAAGAGGAACATCCAACATTGAGAAAACAGCACCAGTCGGCGCCGGTCGAGAATATCGGCCAATGCTCCAGCCGGTAATGCCAACAGGAAGAATGGCACGGCCTCGGCTGTCTGAATCAGCGAGACCATGATCGGCGACGAATCAAGCGACGTCATCAACCAGGTCACCCCCACTTCCTGCATTAATGTGCCGATATTCGAGACGAGCGCACAGCTCCACAGCGCCATAAAGACTCGTAGATGGAGCACCGCCCACGGTTCAGGGAGTCTCATAGGAATTCACCTGTCATCGTCATGTCATACATGTAACATACAAACGGCCCATCCTACGTAACGTCGCCATTACGACGTTTCAGGACGGCAGTCGTGTGAAGATGAGCTGATTCGGTACGGCTAGGACCCTGAGGAACCACTATGTGGTATTTGGAATCGTCCTACCGATTGAACGATCAAAGCAGGACAGCGGTTTCAGATCGCACTGACACCCGCGGTGATTCATGCCGCGTACCATGTGGTTGATGTCGTTCGTGGCAAAAGGCATGATTGGTGGCGCGTTAGCTGGTCTTGCGACTTGCGCAGTGGCGGGCCTCTGCGCGAGAGCGGAACGGCAAACGGCCGTATCGGCGTTGAATTCGACAAGTCACATTGTGTGGGGTGACCGTGCTGTGGATCAGACTTCAGCTTCGTGGCAGTATACGGGAACCGGCATCGCGTTGAACGAGCTGGCCTTGGTGTTCTGGGGACTCGTCTATGAGATGTGGTCGCACAGTGCCATCGGCGCCTCGATGTCCCCTTTGATCCGCGGCGTGACCGTCTCTGCGCTGGCGTATATCACCGACTACCATCTCATCCCTCGTCGATTCACGCCGGGTTTTGAAAAGCGCCTGTCACAAGCGTCTTTGTGCGCAATCTACTGTGCCATTGCGGTCAGCCTGCCCGTCGCCATGAAGGTCGTAGAACTCGGACATCAGGGCACGAAGGATGAGAACCGTGGCGCGAAACGATAAGGCCATCACACACCGATAGTGCGAAGGATTTAAGAATGGAACGCTTGCGGAATAAATAGCATCTATAAAACGGTGCACTTTTCAAAGCGTCACAATGGTCTGCGTTTGTGTAGGATGAGTTACGTTAGAATGAAGTTCATGGAAGCGATGCGATGAGATTTCAGTCGCTCTGGATAGGGGTATGGATTGCTCTCGTCGTACTGATGACGATGTGGAGGCAGCCGGTCATAGCGCAGCAACAAGACCGATGGGTTGAGGAGATCGGTCTCCAGATCGCGCTTCAACTTCCGTCACCATCCGCTGGACACGCCTACTTCCTGCAGCTTCAATCAGTGCGGCAGGCACTTGCCGAGGACAAGGTTTCCGCGGTTCAACCGTCCATGACCCGTCTCATCATGATGCTTGGAACGAAGGAAGGCGATATTTCGGCAGAAACGGCGCGGTGGTTGCTTTATGTGATCGGGTCCGTCACGCCAAGTCAGTATTTGGATCAGAACGCGCAATCGCATCTTCGCCTCATTAACGAATTCTATGTCGTGGACCAAGTGCCTGAAGTATTGCGAGAAGCAGGGGGCAATACGTCCGACCATCCGGGGGGCGGACTGTATGCCTGGGAGTTTGTACATCCCATATCGTCCTGGAAGTATCATTGGCTTTGGGATGGACAGGTCCATCCGGTGCTCACGCTGGGACTGGGTGTCGTCCTGCTCATTGTCGTAAGCGCCGCGGCATTGCTCTATCGTGTCATTCGCCACAGGGAAGGCAAAAATAGATCGACGAGCCTCCCAAGGCATGCTGCCTGAGCAAGGAACCTCTTCCCCGCCATCCGATTTTAAGATGAGCCGTCGTTGCTGCAAATATTGCACGGCTCACCGCTTCGGCCGAACGAGGTCGCTTTTCTCGAGTGGATCCGACAGCGGTGCGAGGGGGCCACTCGGTTCCGGAATTTGAGATCGAGGCTGGCGCATGGGGCTCTGTTTCCCGGCAAGTTGCTCCCGGATCGCGTGCAGCGTGCGCAGACCTTCTTGGTACACCTGCTCTTGCGCGTCAAGCAGTAAGAGAAGGCGGTCATCTTTATCCTGGACAGCCATTCGTATCGCAGCCACGTCGTCGCTCAACAGGACTTGCTGGTCGAGCGACCGTTTGACAACTGACTCGAGGACGTCTAACCGGCTCTCCTGAGCTTGCCTGGCGGTGAGCTGTTTTTCCTGCGCGTCCATCTTTTTCTTCGTGTCCTCCAGCGCCCCCAAACGACTCTGCATCTGTTGCCGTGTCTGCAGAAGCGAACCGTTCACCTGATTCCGAAGCGCCTCCAGCTCCCCATTCGTGGCGCACCCCGGCAACGTCAACAGACCGACCACTAAGAGCGCCTGGCTTGGTCTCGATGTTCGTCCTCTCTCCATGGGCACCTCCTTATTACACAGGCTTTGCTAGCGGGAGTGTGATACATCTTCTCTTTGTTTTCACTGTACCAGGCGCGCTGTGGTGCTGCACGACATGATCGCCGATATTCTGAAAGCCGCCTGGTCAGCAAGCGTTATTTCCCGGGCCGTTGCTTCATCTTTTTTGAATTGGGAAGGAGTTCTCGGCGCCAGATACTTTGTCAACGATGGTCACTGCCGCGACATCATCGTCCAGCCGTATCGTTCCTCACAGTGTGTGAGAGAAAAGCCTACGATCATATTTAGTGATCACTTTGCGAAGGCATCCATGTATGATGGAGCGAAAATATAACGGGCGGCGACCGCTGTCTCGGCTTCACCTCCACGCCGACTGTCGGAGGATTCAACATCCTATGCGTATTGCTCAAGTGGCACATTTGACGGAAAGCGTCCCGCCGAAAATGTACGGGGGAAGTGAACGGATTATCGCCTATCTGACCGATGAACTCGTCCGCTTGGGGCATGATGTCACGCTGTTTGCGAGTGCAGATAGTGTGACGACCGCTCGACTGGAAGCCGTCTGTGGCCACGCGGTTCGCAATCCCGATACGGAAAGTGAGCGCATGGTGCGGTTGATGTTATTGCAAGAGCGCGTCCTCCAGTTGTCGGCACAGTACGATATCATTCACGCGCATCTCGACTTTTTGGCTTTTCCGCTCGCGCGCCGGTCGAAGACTCCCATTGTGACGACCGTGCATGGCCGGCTCGATCTTCCGGAACTGCAAACGGTCTACCGCGAATTTTCCGAAGTCCCGTTAGTCTCCGTTTCCGATGCGCAACGCCAGCCATGCCGGTGGGCCAACTGGAAGGCCACCATTCATCATGGGCTCCCGCGCGATCTCTATCGCTTCAATAACGGCAGTGGCGGCTATTTGGCGTTTCTCGGACGGTTTTCCACGGAGAAGGGACCCGCCGCCGCGATCGAGATCTCCAAACGAGCCGGTCTCCCGCTACGCATCGCGGCGAAACTCGATTCAGCCGATGTGGCGTATTATGAAGAAGTCATTACACCGCTCTTGTCCGACGGATCGATTGAGTATGTCGGAGAACTGACGGATCGCGAGAAAAATACATTTCTCGGGGACGCCGTCGCTCTCGTCTGTCCATTTCGGCCGGAATCGTTTGGGTTAGTCCTGATTGAGTCTCTCGCCTGTGGCACGCCCGTCTTGACATATAACCATGGTTCATTTCCGGAAATTATTGAAGACGGCGTGACGGGATTTCTCTGTAAACATATCGATGATATGGTAAAGGCGGTCGATCGGCTCTCGGGTATCGACCGCGCACGGTGCCGACGGTCATTCGAAGAACGCTTTGCTTCCTCGCGCATGGCGCGCGAATATGTTCGTGTGTATGACGACATTGTTGCGTGACAGTGTACTGGGTGAAGATCTTTGCGGCCGTAGGAGTGAGCATGGATGCGATTACAATCATCGGGCTGGTGGCCGGGACGTTGACCACCATTGCCTTTCTTCCTCAATTGACGATGACATGGAAGTCCAAATCTGCGAAGGACGTGTCGCTCGGCATGTTTCTGATTTTTTGCAGCGGCGTATTACTCTGGTTAATCTACGGCATTTTGATCGATGCCCTCCCGATCATCTTGACGAATACGGCCACGTTGATTCTGTCCGGTGCGATTCTCATGCTGAAACTCAAATACGGTTGATCGACCGACGCTGGCACGTTATCGGGTGACGATGACGTCCAGACGCCCGTGCTTTTTCAGAACCTCCACCTTCACCGAATGATCCGACCGTCGTTCGAATCGAAGATCCACTTCTGCATCGCCGACGCGAAGACGCTGAACCTCTAACTCATCCACAAATTCCGGGAGCACCGGGCGCCGCACGATCAGTTGGTGTTCAAAGGCCGCGGGAGTCAGACCCAAAATCGTCTGCACCATATAAGGGATGGCCCCGGCTGCCCACGCCTGGGGATGGTTTGCCGCCGGGTAGGAAACCGGCGTGTCATACTCCGTGTCGCTAAAGCCCGAAAACAGCTCCGGCATCTGATAGCTCCGAAAATGACTGGCCGCTTTGACCAGCCCTTCAAGCACACGCACGGCGTGGTGGTCGAGTCCATACTGGCGGAATCCTCCTGCAATTAAGGACGTATCGTGCGGCCACACGCTTCCCAGATGATACCCAAGAGGGTTATAGGCCGTTTCCTTTTCCGACAATGTGCGAATGCCCCATCCACTGAACATGTCGGCGCTCATGAGACGGTCGGCCGTCAGTGAGGCTTTCTCGACATCCGCAATACCGGCCCATAATGCATGACCGGGATTGGACGAGATAACCGTGACCGGTCGGCCGTCTTTCTCAAGCGCCAAGGCATAGCATTGGCTGTCAGCCATCCAAAAGTCCTTATTAAATCGGTGCCGCAACTCAACGGCATCGCGATTGAGTTCCCGGGCACGAGCATCGTCCCCCGCTCGCCCATACAGGTCCGCCATGCTGACGAGGGCCTGATAGGCATAGCCTTGGACCTCTACAAGGGCGATCGGGAAGGCGGCGAGTGTGCCGTCTTTCTTGACGATCGCATCTCCCGAATCTTTCCAGCCCTGATTTTCCATCACGGTGTCGGGGCCGCCGGCATAGGTCAGATATCTCCCGGCCTTGATGCCGCCATAGCGCGACATCCATTCAAGCGCCCGTTGGATCGGCTCATGGAGTTCATGAAACAAGGCGAGGCTTCCGGTCCAGGCCGCATGGCGACCGATCAACATCAAAAAAAGCGGGGTCGCATCGATCGATCCATAATAGGGCGTATGAGGAATCAAACCGATATGCGCCGCTTCTCCGACCCGCAGCTCGTGCAAGATCTTGCCGGGCTGCTCCTCGCGCCAGTCATCTACGCGCCGGCCTTGATAGGAGGCTAAGAGTCTGAGGGTATGCGCGCTGATGCTGGAATCATAGGCGAGCATTTGCCACGCCGTAATGAGACTGTCCCGGCCGAAGAGCGTGGCAAACCAGGGTACGCCGGCGGCAAAGAAAAACTGGTCATGAAGCTTCATTCTCAGAACGCGGAGGTCACGGAGTGAGCGATCGATCAGCTCCTCCAGCAACTGACTATCGCTGAAAACATCGGTGACGGAGGCCAGCCACTTGTCGGAGGCATCTTGCAACTTGGCTTCAAGATCCAGCACGTCCGGCTGGCGGTACGTAGGCATTGACACGTCGCGCTCTTTGGTTTCTTCAATGACAAGCGAGAGCCGCACCTGTGTTCGCTCGCGCGGGGCCAGGCGGAAGCGGTACTGCACCGTCGTGCCGTCGATCAAGTCTGGAGAAGGGGAGAAATGGACGGACAGACTGCGAATCAGACCATCTTTCCCGTCATAGCGAAACTGCAACATCCCGTTCGTCCACACGGGAATCTGGACCAATTCGGGAGACGGAGCCAGGGCGCCTCTGACCGCATACACATCTTCAAACTCCGCGCGAAACGAGAGCGCCACCGAAAACTCGGAAGGCTGTCGCGCAAAGTTCTGCACGGTGAGGATGTCATCGAGCGCGGGTATTTGGCTGTCGAGAATGCGATGCCATCGCACTTCGATTTCTTCACGCTGAAGCACTTGGCCATTGGTGACCTTCATCTTCAGATTCGCGAGCTCGAATTTAGCCATAAAGCCTCGGGATGCCGTGGCGGCCAACGGCGCCAACCGCGCCCCCCCCAAACGAATGTCATATCCATTGAGGTATCGGCAGTCATGATAATAAAGGCCGAGACCGTGTCCCTCTTCCAGTGGAACCGTGCCATCCGGGTTGGTGAGGAAGAAGAGATCCGCATCCTTGATCACGATGGCGTCGGCAAGCCCGCTTGTCTGTGATAGTCGGCGGGGTCGCGGCATCTGCGACTTGCGGCTCTTTTGATCTTCAGAAAGTGCAAGAGCAGGAAAGGCCGAGAGGCCAAGGGCTGAGAATGGCCAGCGGAGGAAAAACGGGAGTAGGAGAAAACTCCGGCGTGAGATCGATGTCCTCAGGGGAGATCTCCTTGTGCCGAGGAAGGCAGGCGGTTATGACGAGGCCAGTAATTGCTCGACACCTCTGCTGCC
>DATEPO010000347.1:0-4746 GCA_035273145.1 Nitrospiraceae bacterium | reverse complement strand
CGCTTCAAATGGTCCATGGCGGCGTCCATCCGTTCCACCGCTTTGTGTTTCGTCGTCGTAGGCATGAGACCCCTCGCCTTAACGCCCGGTAGCTGTCACCAACGTTCCGATTTTATCGCCTTGCACGACGCGAAGCAAATTCCCTGGTTCCTTTAAATTGAAGACGATTAATGGCAGTTTATTGTCCATGCAGAGGGTGATGGCGGTGGAGTCCATGACCTTCAAGTTTTGATTTAAAATCGAGAGAAAGGGCAATTCGGTGAATTTCTTCGCGGTCGGGTTGGTGACGGGATCGGCCTCATAGATGCCGTCGACCTTTGTCCCTTTCATGACGACTTCAGCGCCGATCTCCATTGCGCGAAGCACGGCGGCCGTATCGGTCGAAAAATACGGATTGCCGGTCCCGCCCGCGAAGATTACGACGCGTTTCTTTTCCAGATGGCGGATCGCGCGCCGCCGAATATACCCTTCAGCGAGTTGGCGCATTTCGATCGCCGATTGCACGCGTGTCGTAATATTTTTTCGTTCAAGGGCATTTTGCAGCGCGAGGGCGTTCAAGATAGTGGCCAGCATGCCCATGTAATCGGCGGAGGCGCGCTCCATGCCGGTGGCACTGGCCGCAATACCGCGAAAGATGTTGCCTCCGCCGATGACGACCGCGACCTCCACTCCGAGAGCCACCACCGAACCGATCTCGCTGGAAAGATCGTCCAAGACTTTGGGATGAATACCGTACCCTTGATCGCCGGCCAGCAGCTCGCCGCTTATTTTCAGCAAAACCCGCTGGTATGCGGCAGCGGTCATTCGAGGCCTAATTGGTAGCGGGTGAAGCGCCGAATGGCGATGTTTTCGCCGATTTTGGCAATCTTCTGCGTCAGAAGATCTTGAATCGTGACGGAGGCGTCCCGGATATAGGCTTGCTCCAGAAGGCAGGATTCCTGATAGAACCGTTCCAGTTTGCCCTCGACAATTTTTCCTAACGCCGCTTCAGGCTTGCCCAATTCTTTCGCCTGGGCCTGATAAATGGTTTTTTCTTTCTCGATCACGGTGGCGGGAATATCGTCGCGCTTGACATAGGACGGTTTGGACGCCGCGATTTGCAACGCGATATCTTTCACGAAGGCCTGGAATTCCTCATTGCGGGCGACAAAGTCGGTTTCGCAGTTGACCTCGACCAGGACGCCGATGCGGTTGCCGGGATGGATGTAAGCGGAGATAGTGCCCTCATTCGTTTCGCGCCCGGCTTTCTTTTGCGCAGTGGCCAACCCTTTTTTTCGTAAGTGTTCGATCGCTTTTTCGATATCGTTCTCATTTTCCTTCAAGGCATTCTGGCAATCCATGATGCCGGCGCCTGTTTTCTCACGAAGTTCCTTCACCAGTGTGCTGTTGCCTGCCATTCCAATCGCGCTCCTCTTCTGAAGAAAAATCTGTCGTTACCTCTAGGCGTTGGCCGGGACGTTTTCGACTGCCGCACTGCGGGCGACCCGCATATCCGCCACTGGAAGAGCTTCCGTCTTTTCTCTCTCTTCCTGTTGTGCCCGGAGGTGAGACCCTTCCATGCAGGCGTCGGCCAGGCGTGAGACAATCAGCTTGATCGACCGAATCGCATCGTCGTTTCCCGGGATGGGGTAGGAGATGCCGTCAGGATCGCAGTTGGTGTCGAGGATGGCGATGACGGGAATACTCAACCGGTTGGCTTCTTCTACCGCGATCCGTTCAATGCGGGTATCGAGGACGAAGACCGCGCCGGGGAGACGATTCATATTCTTGATGCCGCTCAGCGTCTTGTCCAACTTGACTCGTTCTTTTTCCATGTGGCCGACTTCTTTTTTCGTCAATCGTTGATGCGTGCCATCCGTCAACGCGGATTCAAATTTCTTGAGCTTATCGATGCTTTTGCGGATCGTCTGGAAGTTGGTGAGCATCCCGCCCAACCACCGTTGATTGACATAGAACATCTTGGCTCGCTTCGATTCTTCTTCGACAATATCGACCGCTTGGCGCTTGGTTCCGACAAAGAGCACCGATTCGCCTGCCGCTACGGTATCGCGAATGAAGTCATAGGCGACTTGAAACCGTTGGACGGTCTGCTGCAAATCGATGATGTAAATGCCGTTGCGCTCGCCGAAAATGAATTTTTTCATTTTCGGATTCCAGCGGTTCGTTTGATGACCGAAGTGGACGCCTGCTTCCAACAATTCTCGAATCGCGATCATACCGTCACCCCCCTTCCTCAGCTTGCGGAGCGCCTGCGCCAACAGGCGAGAGGTCTTACCCCTTATTCCCAAGCAAAGTGGCGTGCCTACACGCCAATGTGAATTTGAATAATGTACCTGCCGACGGCAGGCATACTTCTAGAGAGCTAGGACCGTAAAGCCTTGGCACGTTAGCACAGCGGGACGTTCAATGCAAGGTAAAGACGTGGACCCGTGACTGAGCGCTGAAACGTACGGATCACGAGCGATAGGAGGCGTTAATTTTGACATAGTCGTAGGACAGATCGGTCGTCCACAACCGAGCGGTTGCTGATCCTAATCCTAAATCAAGAGTAATAGTAAATTCTTTCCGACGCACGACCCGGCTGATTTGACGCTCGGCGTAGCGTCCCAGCCCTACGCCGGCTTTCACGATAGGTACGGCGTCGAATGCCAATGCTATGCAATTCGGCTCAATCGGAATTCCCGACCGGCCGAGGGCGGCAATGATACGTCCCCAATTGGCGTCTTCGCCGAAGAGGGCCGTTTTGACCAGACTTGACGTACCGATGGTTTTGGCGATCTGCTTGGCTTCATCGGCGCTTTTCGCTCCCGTCACGACTAATTGGACCACTTTCGTGATACCTTCTCCATCCCGGCACACTTTCATCGCCAGCGCAAAACAGACGTGATGCAAAAGCCGCTGAAACTCTTTGGCCTCCGCCGATCCTCCTTGAATCGGTGTATTGGCGGCCATACCATTCGCGAGGCACAGGACAGTGTCGTTCGTGCTCGTATCTCCATCGACAGAGATGCAATTGAAGGATGTATTGACGCTTGCGGACAAGGCCCCTTGTAATGCCGATTGTTCGATGGCTGCATCAGTCGTCAGGTAAGCAAGCATCGTCGCCATGTCGGGATGAATCATCCCGGACCCTTTAGCCATGCCTCCGACCGTGACCGTTCGGCCTGCAATCCGAGTACTCGCGGCAACTTCTTTTGTTCTCAAGTCTGTAGTTAAGATGGCACGCGCGGCCTCATGCCCGCCTGTTCGACGCACACGGGACATGATGACGGGAATCCCTTCTCGAATACGTGCCATCGGAAGAGGTTGCCCAATCACGCCGGTTGAGCCGACAAAAATCGCCTGTGGGTCGGCATGAAGACGCCGTGCCACGAGGGTGGCCATTTCTTCGGCATCGGCCAAGCCCTGTGGGCCTGTGCAGGCATTGGCATTGCCGCTATTCACAATAATCGCCTGTCCTACACCGCGCCGAAGATGCAGTCGGTCGAGGAGCACGGGTGCGGCGGGAAGTCGATTGGTGGTAAACACGCCTGCGATAGGACCTGGCTCGGATGAGACAATCAGCGCGAGGTCAAGAATCGACGGCTTTTTAATTCCGCAGTGGACGCCGGCCGCCAGAAACCCACGCGGAGCAGTCACGCCGCCTCGAAGTGCTTTCATGATTGCCCGCCTAGAAATGAGAAGACTTGTTTTTCGTTCATGGAAAAACTCCCGCTCCGGTGAGCCCCATCTCTTCGGGAAACCCCAGCATGAGATTCATCGCTTGAAGCGCTTGACCTGCCGCACCCTTGATCAGATTATCCAAGGCGGCTACGGTGACGACCCATCCAACCCTCTTATCGATAAAGACGTTGAGATCGCAGAAGTTGGCGCCGCGTACGTGTCGCGGGTTCGGGGAGACATCACCTTCCGCGAATCTAATAAACCGCTCTCCTTTATAAAAGTCACGGTACAAGGCGCGAAGCTGCGCTTGCTCCATCGGCTCGTGCAGCCGGCAATAGGCCGTACTGAGAATGCCGCGGTTCATCGGGACCAAATGCGGTGTAAACATCACCTGAATGGCATGGCCATTTCGAGAGGATGCCGTTGAACTCTGGCGCGGGCGCGAGCCGAGGAACCGCAGTTCCTGCTCGATCTCTGGGATGTGGCGATGCTGACCAATTTTATACGCTTCCAGCGATTCATGGGCTTCCGGAAAATGGTAGGCTGGCGCAGGACTGCGCCCTGCACCGGATATGCCTGATTTCGCATCGATGACGATGGAGCATGGATCAACAAACCCTCCCGCTATCAATGGCGCCAATTGAAGAATGGCTGCCGTCGGATAGCAGCCGGGAGAGGCCACCAGTTTCGTTTGTTGAATGTCTTGCCGGTAGAGTTCGGGCAGCCCATACACCGCCTCTTTCAAGAGTTCCTGATGGGTATGGGTGGTACTGTACCAGCGCTCATATTCAGCGGCATTCTTCAACCGATAATCGGCGCTGAGATCGACGACATGTTTCCCTGCCTTGAGAAAGGCCGCGACCGACGTCAAGGACTTCGTATGGGGCAAGGCTAAAAAGACGGCTTCGGCCCGCTTGGCGATGGATTCAATCTCGACGGATTCCAGTGTGATGGGAGGTAGCACGGACGCAAGTGAGGGAAAGAGGCTCGGCAGCGACGCTCCAACCGATTTGTCCGCCGTCGCAGCGACTATCTCCATTCGAGGGTGCGAAGCGATGAGTCGGAGGAGCTCGCCGCCGGTAT
>DATEPO010000346.1:0-13655 GCA_035273145.1 Nitrospiraceae bacterium | reverse complement strand
CCCGGCATCTCAGACAAACCTTGAACATGCAAGTGCTTTTCCCCCGCACTCAGCGGAACCGTCCCCTAATCTCCAGCACCATGCGCCCACCGCCGTTTCGGTTTGGATCGGCTCGGTCCAAGAATCGATCAGAGCGGCTTGGCCTGTGCGCCGAGCACGGATGAATGTGATGAAAGGGAAACTTGCGGGTGGAGTATGGGAATGGCGTGAAAAAATCAGCAGGACGTGGTGGGCACAGGAGAACTGGCGTGCCAAAACGGACCAGATCATTCGACCTCTGACATCTGCTGTTCGTTCTCTACGGCGCCGACACCAACGCCTCCTGGATCAGTTGAATTCGACTCATTCTATTGTGCAAAGCCAGCAACAGGAAATCACCGAGCTGGCGTTCCAGCTTGCATCGATGAAGACTGAGGTGGCGACTCACAAAAAGACCATTGAGGAACTAGCACACCAAGTGAAATCACTGCAGATACAAGTCGCGCAGGTGTTGCCGATCACACACGGCACAACCGGCCAAAGCGGCCCTCCCGCACACGGCAGACGAGGACCTGCGGCGACCAAGAGAAATGGTCCCGGCGAAACCGGCCCCCAGTCTAAAGCAGAACATTGACGTGTGGAGAGACGGCATTGTTCTCCTTAATATCGAAGCATGTTTGAACATCCCATGGTGGCGTTTTGGTGCATTCGGCTTTGATCGCTCTTTATTCTTCATTGGCTACATGGCGCCCTGAGGTCCGTTGTGATACGCTGACTCACATTGACTGGAAGGAGGCTCACCATGGGAATGTACAGTGCCCTTATGCGGGAGATTGAACAGGGGTTGGATGAGTTGAAGAAAGAAGAACGCCAAGTCGTCGAGATTACTCGGAGCGGGAAGATTGTGTCGCGGCCGTTCTTTCTGTCGGAGAAAAAGACGGAGGAAGCTCCATCAGGTACGTAATGTTTATATTCTCGAGTTCCGCATATTTCAACACCATCAAATTCCCCGGCGTAACCGGCTTCCAATAAAACTCCGGCGGTTTTGCGGGTTCTTTCCTGAATTTTCCTCGCTCTACTTCTGTCAATAAAATATCGCGGAGCGCCCCGTTTTCTTCGGTGGTGAACCCCTCGGCGATCCCTCGATAGAGCAGAGATTTGCCGGCCTCTTCGTCCAATGCCATCTTGGTCAGCGCCTCGACTCGCACATAGATTTTTGCCTCGGGATACTCGGATGGGACCGGGACATCGCGCCCCATCAGCGTGTACAGCCAATCATTCTTATATCTGAAGAGCCAAGGATATTTGACGTCCCACTTCCACTTCCATACGACCTTCCGCAGCGCATACCCGATCCCTATCGCAACCATGACTAAGCTCAGATAGTAGGCAATCAGGTAGCGAGTATTCCCGTACACACTAGCGATGACGGCAGAAAAGTTCTCATCGTACTCGCCGGACACGACACGGAAGACGATTTCAAAATTCAAAGTCGGATGGATCAATCCGGAAGATTGCAGCCACTCAAACACACTCACCATGATGAGATGCAAGGGAAGAGAGAACAGGATGGCGCGCGCAATGTCATCCGTCCAATTTCGGGGTAGTACATGCCTCGTAAACTTCCCGGCATAATAACTCGCCCGAAGAAGATAGCCCGGAAAAGAAAAAACCAGGATCACGAGCGTGGTAAAGGCAATGTTGGTCATAGATTGTCGCGCCTGATGAAGGATGGAACAAGAGTGACTGTACCTCTCATAACCGCCCGTTGTCAGCACACCGCTGAAAATCACTGGCCATTATCACTGAGCGCGGCTTGTGTAAGATTACCAAGAAAACGCTGTCTGCAGGATTGTTACCAAATTGATATACTCATGCTTCATCGATAAAGGCGGTTTGTTGGGTTCGGAGTTCCAGGCGTACAAAGACCGTCTTGGACGATCGCATGGACCTTCAGCGCTCTCTTTTCGAGGGCGACCTGCGCCGAGGCACATTGTACCCGGGTAACCATGGAGGACACGGCTATGTCGGGTGGTCTATTCGTCGCGCTGGTGCTGGCGTTTCTCGTCGTCGTCATCATTGCCAAGACCGCTCGCGTCGTTCCGCAGCAAAGCGCGTTTGTGGTGGAGCGACTCGGCAAATACCACACAACGTTGAACGCCGGCTTCCATATCCTGGTACCGTTCCTCGATGTCGTTCGGTACAAACACTCATTGAAGGAAACCGCCATCGATATTCCGGAGCAGATCTGTATCACGCGCGATAACGTGCAAGTCGGCGTGGACGGCGTCCTCTATATGAAAGTGCTGGATCCGCACCGGGCCTCCTATGGCATTTCGGACTATCAATTTGCCATCACGCAATTGGCGCAGACGACCCTGCGCAGCGAAATCGGGAAGATCGATCTGGATCGGACGTTCGAGGAGCGGACGAATATCAACATTCAAGTCGTCAACGAACTCGATAAGGCGTCGGAGCCCTGGGGAATCAAGGTCCTGCGCTATGAAATCAAGAACATCACGCCGCCGCGGGATGTGCTGGCCGCCATGGAGAAGCAAATGCGGGCGGAGCGTGAGAAACGCGCCGTGATTTTGACGTCTGAAGGCGAGCGCGATGCGGCCATCAATCAGGCGGAGGGCGTCAAACAGCAAGTCATTAAAGCCTCCGAAGCCAAAAAGCAGCAGCAGATCAATGAAGCCGAAGGCGCCGCCTCAGCGATCCTCGCGATTGCTCATGCGACGGCCGAAGGGCTTCGGAAAGTGGCTGAAGCCACCCAGGTTCAAGGAGGCTACGAAGCGGTTCAGCTCCGTGTGGCCGAGCAATACATCGGCAAGTTCGGCGAGCTGGCGAAGTCGAGCAACACGCTCGTGCTGCCTGCCAGCGTCTCCGATGTCGGGTCGATGATTGCGCTGGCGATGAATGTGATTGGGCGTCGGCAAGAACCTCCCGTTCTGAAGAAATAACACGAACGTTTCGGCGGCGGTTGTTTGACACGACATAGGCTGTAGCCTACAATCCGGTCCCATGAAAGAGCGGGTCATCAAAGCGTTTGAAGACAGCGTCGATGTGAAACGACGCTTCGTGCAGGAGCACGTCGACCGTATCGTGCAGGTTGCCCACCTGATCGCGACGGCGTTCCGCGAAGGGCATAAAGTGCTTCTGTTCGGGAATGGCGGGAGTTCAACGGACGCCTCGCATATCGCGGCCGAATTCATCGGGCGCTATCATCGCGAACGCCGGCCCTTGCCTGCCATTGCGCTCGCGACCGACATGGCGGCGCTTACTTGTATCGCGAATGATTATGACTATGCGGAAATCTTTGCCCGCCAAGTGAAAGCCCACGGGCAGAAAGGCGACGTGGTGATTGCCATCAGCACCAGCGGCAACTCACCCAATGTCCTCAAGGGACTGGAAGCCGCGCGCGAGTTAGGCCTTACGACTATTGGATGGACCGGCGGCAGGGGTGGGAAGCTCGCCGAGATGGCCGACTATCCTTTCGTCGTTCCTTCGCCGGTGACCGCTCGGATTCAAGAAAGTCACATTACGCTCGGTCACGTGCTGTGCGAGCTCATCGAGGAAAGCCTGTTTGCGAACGCGTAAGGCCAGGCCGCCGGTCCTGCCGATCGATGTTTCCAAGCTCAAAACCTATCCGCTCAGCCGACGCCACAGCAAAGTCCGGTTGTCTGATTTTGCCACGCCCTGGCGGCGCGGCCGATCTTTCAAAGCATTTCTCGATACACTGCCCGATATCCTAGGCGTCAAAACCCTGCGTGCGGTCGCCCAAGCCATCGTGAAGGCGCGGCGGCACAATCGGCCCGTCATTATCGGCCTAGGCGCGCACGTGACGAAAGTGGGACTCAATCCGATTCTAGTCGACCTCATGCAGCGCGGCATCGTGACGGCCGTGGCTATGAACGGCGCCGTGATCATTCATGACTTCGAGTTGGCGATGATGGGGCACACGTCGGAGGAAGTGGACGCCGAAATCGATTCGGGACGATTTGGGATGGCGGAAGAGACCGGCCGCATGCTGAACGAAGCGATCGTCAGCGGGGCAAAGGACGGGCGAGGGATTGGTGAGGCGGTCGGCGCCTATATCAACCTTCGCAAGAAGCAGTTTCCTCATCATCGGACGAGTCTGTTGGCAGTCGGCGAGCGGCTCGGGGTTCCCGTGACGGTCCATGTGGCGGTGGGAACGGATATCATTCACATGCATCCGGCCGCGGACGGGGCCGCGATCGGCGCCGGTTCCCTGTTGGATTTTAGAACACTTGCGGCAGTTGTAGCCGGGATGGAAGGTGGTGTCTACCTCAATCTCGGCTCCGCGGTGATTCTGCCGGAAGTGTTCTTAAAAACAGTCACGCTGGGGCGAAACCTGGGTTCTCCACTGACAAACTTGACGACCGTCAATATGGATTTTCTCTCCCACTATCGTCCGCTCACGAATGTGGTCAAACGGCCGACCCAAAAAGGCGGACGCGGGTATTCGCTGACGGGCCATCATGAGATTATGGTGCCGCTGCTCGCCGCCGCCATCATCGAGGCATCGGGAGGACGCTGACAAAGGTCTCCAACGGCGTCCTCACCTCACCTCATCAAAGTCCTCAACGTAGCCCCGAGGCTACGCCTCCGGCTTTGACTTCGGCCTTGTTGGATGACCTTTTTGAGCGTCCTCCTGACAATGCATCTCGGCGACAGGGTTTCAAGAGACGAGTAGTTTAACCCCGGCGTCTTTTCGATGGATCAAATACAAGACATCTGGCGCGATTTAAACCGACGTTACTTTCATGAAAAACTGCTCCCTATCTCGATCGTCTGGAGTCGTCGGCTGACGGCGTCTGTTGGGATGTTTGTGAGTCATCTCGGCCCGAGAATGGCAGGTTCGGGAATGGAAGGCGAAGAGCGACGGCTGATTCGATTGTCGATTCCGTTGCTTCAGGATCAGCCTCACGAGGAACTCATCGGAACCTTGGCACATGAAATGATTCATCAGTGGCAATACGATATTCTAAAGCGGCGTCCTGACCACGGGCCGGAGTTTCATCGTATGATGGCCCACATGAATCGCGATGGCCTTGGTATTACGATTCGTCATTCCTTGGAGAAGGCCGTCCACGCGCTGACAAAATATACGTGGCGTTGTACGGACTGCGGCCGGGATTATCATCGGCAGCGGAAAACGATTCGCCCCGGTCGTCACCGATGCGGGGAATGTCTTGGCAAGCTGCGGGAACTGCCGCATGCCTCCATAAGCACCGCCAACGCCGTACAGACCGATTGTGTGCCGTCCACTCCACCTACTGCCATCGATTCGAGGCCGTTCATGCAAATGCCGCTGCCCTTCCCACTAGCGCGGTGACACAATGCCCCGTTGGTCGCGTCGAATCCTGTTCGGCGATATCGATGCCATGTATGCCTCCTCGGCGATCGCCGCAAATCCCGCGCTGGCCGGTCAGCTTGTCGCAGTCGGCTCTCCGCCGCCACGCGGCATCATTACCGCGGCGACCTACCGAGTTCGGGAATATGGCATCAAAGCCGCCATGCCGACGGCGCATGCGTTGCGACTCTGCCCTGGACTCGTCCTCGTTCCACCCGATCGTGCTCTGTACCAACGCATGCATGCACGCCTGTGCGAAGTCACCGACCGACTATTTCCAGAAACCGAGTGGACCAGTATCGATGAGTTCTATGCGGATACGACCAAACTGCAGATGCGCGATCCCGATCCACATGTGCTTGGCCGCACCGTGAAGGACGCCATTTTCTGGGCGACGGGTTTGCGCTGCACGATCGCTTTCGCCACCGGCAAGACGATCGCAAAGGTTGCCGCAGATAGTCACAAGCCGGACGGCCTGGCGATCATTGAGCCGGGGACCGAAGCCGCATTTCTGGCTACCCGTCCTGCGAGATCGCTGCCCGGCATCGGGCCGAAGACCGCCATGGCCCTGGAGTCTCGCGGCATCCGAACCATCGCCGATCTCCTCGATCCAGTATTTGAGCCGACGCTCCGTCGAATGTGGGGCCCTCGCCTGGCCGTTTTACAGGAATTGGCGCAGGGCATCGATCGCGATCCGGTCGTGGCCGGCCGCGAGCCCAAGAGCCTAAGCCATGAGACGACATTCGATAAAGACACTACCGATCCGATGTTTCTTGAGCAAACCCTCCGTGGATTCTTAAGTGCGCTGACCCATGAGCTGCGTCTGCAAGGCTTGGCCGCCGGCGCGTTCTCCGTGAAACTCAAAGATGCGACGTTTGCGATCACGGCGCGTCAGCGACGGTTTCCCGAACCGCTCAATTATGATCCGCCGATGTGGAAGTCCATTCAACCGGTGCTTTGTGGTTTAATCGCTCACCGCACGCGCTACCGACTCGTGGGCTTATCGCTCACCGATCTCGTGCCGACCACCGACAGTCTCTTCGAGCAACGCACCACCAAAGCGATCGCTGCCATGGACGCGGTCATTGCGAAGCATGGATCGAATATCATCCGCTTAGGCGGGATTCCGGAAAGTCAGTGAGGAAGCCTCTCCATTCATCGGACGCAATCTTGTGAGGCGTTTCCTGTCTGTGTTAAGGTTTTTGGCCTCAGAGATCGTGCCTGAATAGATTTCATTGAGATATTCATGACCAAACAGAACGAATTACAACCCTACGATCATCGCCGCATTGAAGAGCGGTGGCAGGCGTATTGGGAGCGCGAGCAGACTTTCGCCGCGCAGGAAATTCCCGCCAAGCCCAAATATTATTGCCTGGAAATGTTCCCGTATCCCTCCGGCCGCATTCATATGGGGCATGTTCGTAACTATGCCATCGGCGATGTCATTGCCCGCTACAAGCGTATGCGCGGCTTCAACGTGCTGCATCCCATGGGCTGGGACTCCTTTGGGTTGCCGGCTGAAAATGCCGCGATCGCCAAGGGCGTTCATCCGTATCGATGGACCACCGACAATATTGCCTATATGCGGAGCCAACTCCGGCAAATGGGCCTCTCGTACGACTGGACACGTGAGGTCACGACGTGCGAACCGGATTATTACCGCTGGAATCAGTGGTTCTTTTTGAAGATGTACGAACGGGGGCTGGCCTTCCGTAAACAGTCGGCGGTGAATTGGTGTCCGAGCTGCGACACGGTGTTAGCCAACGAGCAGGTCGAAGAAGGCCGCTGTTGGCGCTGCGATTCAGTAGTGGTGCAAAAAGAATTGGAACAGTGGTTCTTCCGTATTACGGCTTATGCCGACGAACTCTTACAGGGCTGTGACCGGCTGACGAACTGGCCGGCGCGTGTGCTGACCATGCAGCGAAACTGGGTCGGCAAGAGCGAAGGCGTGGAAGTCGATTTTCCCCTCGCCGACCCGCTGCCCGACCTCACGGCGGTTCGCATTTTCACGACACGGCCGGACACGATCTTCGGAGCGACGTTCATGAGCCTCGCACCGGAATCTCCGTTGGTCGAATGTGTAATCGCGGGGCGTACCCAAGCGGCTGCTGTGCGTGAGTTTGTTGCGCGTGTGTCTCAACAGGATCGGTTGATGCGCCTCGCTGCCGATCGAGAAAAGGAAGGCGTCTTTACCGGCGCCTATGCGGTGAATCCCTTTACGAAGGCGCGCATTCCCATCTGGGTGGCGAACTTTGTCCTGTATGAATACGGCACGGGCGCCATTATGGCGGTGCCCGCCCACGATCAACGCGATTTTGAATTTGCCACCAAGTATCACATCCCGATCAAGCTGGTGATTCAGAATCCGGAGAAGACGCTTCAGGAGACGCACCTCGACCGTGCGTATGAGGAGCAGGACGGCGAGGCATGCTTGGTAAACTCGGACCGCTTCTCCGGCTTGCCGGTACTACAGGCGACTAGGCGCATCACCGACGCAATTGAGGAGCAAGGAATCGGGCGGCGCACCATCAAGTATCGCTTGCGCGACTGGGGCGTGTCCCGCCAGCGCTACTGGGGCACGCCCATCCCGATGATCTATTGCGACGCGTGCGGGATTGTGCCGGTGCCGGAATCGGATCTACCCGTGCTGCTTCCCATCGATGTGCCTTTTACAGGCAAAGGGGCCTCTCCCCTCGCACAAGCCCCGTCTTTCGTGCACGTACGTTGCCCCGCATGCGGAAAGCCGGCTCGACGCGAGACTGATACGATGGACACGTTTGTCGATTCGTCGTGGTATTTCCTTCGCTACTGCTCTCCTCACGCCGATCGGGTGCCCATCGATCAGCAGGCCTCTGGATACTGGATGCCGGTGGATCAGTATGTCGGCGGAATCGAACATGCCGTGCTTCATTTGCTTTACGCCCGATTCTTTACGAAAGCCATTCGAGATCTGGGGCTGACGAAAGCCGATGAGCCGTTCCAGAGCCTCTTGACCCAAGGCATGGTCTGCAAGGAAACCTACCGGTGTCCGACCCACGAGTGGTTATTTCCATCGGAGGTAGTGGGCACGGACCAGGATGGGTTCCATTGCGCGACATGCGGGCGCCCGGTCGAAAAAGGCCGTGTCGAGAAGATGTCCAAGTCGAAGAAGAATGTCGTCGATCCGGAGCATCTTATTACCACGTACGGCGCCGATACGGCCCGGCTCTTTTCGTTGTTTGCGGCTCCGCCTGAGAAGGATTTGGAATGGAGCGATTCCGGCGTGGAGGGCTCGTATCGGTTCCTCAATCGTGTGTGGCGGCTGATGGCGGAGCTGCAGCCCGACCTCAGTACCCCTGCAGGCGTGCCGAATGATCAGAGTACGACGGTGCCGCGCGTCCAAGACCTTCGGCGGCTCACGCATCGCACGATGAAACGAGTGACCGACGACATCGAACGGGAGTTTCAATTCAACACCGCGATCGCGGCCTTAATGGAATTCGTCAATGGCCTGTACAAGTTCACGGCGGAGCGCGACGCAGTAGCTCAATCTAGTGAGGCAGCCGCATTGCGTGAAGCGGTGCAGACGCTGATTCTCCTTCTTGCCCCGTTTGCTCCCCATGCCGCCGAAGAACTGTGGGCGATGCTCGGTGGAACCCCGAGCGTGGCTACGCAGCCATGGCCTCACTACGACCCCACACTCATTCTAAGCGATCGTCTCACCATCCCGATCCAGGTCAACGGCAAATTGCGAAGCAAAATTGACGTGCCGGCGGATTGGACCGAGGAGCAGGTCCTCGCACAGGCGCGCCAGGACGAGAAGATCGCGGAGTGGTTGCAAGGCAAGGCGCCACGGAAAGTTATTTACGTCGAAAAAAAACTCGTGAACTTTGTCGTGTGACATGGGCGATGAAGGGTTAGCGATGACGCGCAAGGGCTCTGTCGTCGCCCGATATGTTTGCCTTGTTGTTTTCTTTTGCCTTGCAGCGATGCTCGGCGCCTGCGGCTATCAATTCAGAGTCGCCGGGCAAGGACCGACGATCGGAGGCGGCGCTCCGGTTACGGTCAAGGCCGACGCCCCAACGCTGGCCATTATCAATTTTCAGAATCGATCGTCGGAACCGAATTTGGAAACGAAATATACCGCTTACACTCGCCACGAGTTTGCGACCGCCAGCGGGGCTCAAGTGATAGCGGGAACAGGCGGCAGTGATCTCGTGCTGAAAGGCCAAATTATTTCGGTGGTCGTCCCGACCATCGCCTTCACCCTCCAGCAGACACTCGAAAGCCGCGTGACGGTCTATGTCAGCGCGACCGTGGAAAAAACAGGCACCAAACAGATCATTTGGAGTCAGCTCGTCACCGCCTCGATGGAATTTTTCGTGACGAACGACTTGCAGTTCAATCGTGTGCTGCAAACTCGAGCACTTGAACAGGCGGGTCGATTCGTTGCCCAGGATCTTGCTACACGATTTTTGTACCATCTCGAAAGCTATGGGACGGCTCCGGCCCCTGCTGGATCTGGTAGCGGCATCACCGTGCCTGTCCCCAGCGGATTTACCCGGTGACCCGATTCGATGAAGCCAGCTGAATTACACAATGCGTTGAAGAAGAACGGCCTCGGTCCGCTCTATCTCGTCCTGGGCGAGGAAGATGAGTTGAGAGATCAAGCCGTCGCGACGATCAAAGCAGCTCTCTCGCAAGATGATGGACTTCGCGACTTTAACTGTGAAGTGCTGTACGGCGATGAGAGCGATGCGTCGGAAATCATCGCGCACGCCGGCGAGGCGCCCGTGTTTGCGCCGCGCCGGCTGATCATCGTCAAAACGACGGAAAAATTATCCACCCGCGACGGCGAAGCGTTGATCCCCTACCTGAAGTCACCGTGCGACTCGACGACACTCGTCTTTGTCTCGATCAAGGTAGACGGACGGACGAAGTTCGCGCAGGCGCTGAAGGAGCGGGCGGTCACGATCGACTGTGGGCCCTTGCCCGAGTCCCAATGTGTGCCGTGGATCCGCGCGGAAGCCGGTCGTATTGGCGTTCGACTTCACGATGCCGCCATGCTGCTGATGAGGGACCTGGCCGGCAGTCACTCATTGTCCTTCATCAAACGAGAGTTGGAAAAACTGGCGGCGTACGTGCCGGCCGAGCAAGTCGCGACGCCCGAGGATGTCGAAGTCTTGCAGGGGGGCGAGGTAGGCGCCTCCGTGTTCGACCTCACGATGGCGATCGGCGCCCGGGATCGGCTTCGCGTGCTTCGGATCTTCACGAGGAATTTGGAAAACGGCGAGGCGCCGCTGCGGATTCTCGGCTCACTCGTCTGGCAATACCGTCAGGTCTGGAAAGCGAAGGATGCGCTGCAAGGGGGAAAAGGCGAATCGGAAGCCGCGCGGATGTTGCGCGTGCCGCCGTTTAAAGTACGGGAGTTCGTGGGACGATTTTCAGATGCTCACATGCAACAGGCATTTCGATTGTTCGCCGAAACCGATGGCAAGCTCAAAGGCGCGAGCGCGACGGCGCCTGCACGGCTGTTGGAATCTGTGGGGCTGGAGCTGTGTCGGCTGGCCGAACCCGCAGGGCCGAAAGCTGCGGCTTTCTCAACCGGATTACGGCAAGCGGGAAAAGCTGGGATGACGCCGAAACAACCGACGGCGACGCGGACGATTAGGTCCGGGTGGCCGTCAGGGCGTTGACTTTTGCTGAGAGGCGGGAGATGCGGCGAGAAGCCGTATTGGGCTTGATTAGACCTTTTGAGACCGCCTTATGCAGCGAGGCAGTGGCATCGCGAAGAAATGTTTTCGCCTGGTCGGCATTCTTTTCCTCCACGGCGCCCATTACTTTCTTCACCACATTCTTCATGGAACTGAGAGCGGCTTTATTGCGCAGATGGCGGGTGACAGATTGGCGAGCCCGCTTGATCGTCGACTTGTGAATGACCGGCATGTCCACTCCTCGTGAAAGTTTGAAAAAGAGCCTATTTTTGTAACATAGGAGCGTCTGATGGGTCAAGAAGGAAGGGAAGGGCGTCTGCCGTGACGGCCCTCTGTGCTCGCGCGGCGCGCACGGTCAGAAGGTGCTCCTTGGGGAAGGGGCGCGTCTCAGGGCGCCTGATCCGGCGGGCAGTATATAGCGGGCCGTCACCCAGACGCCCGGGACAGGCATGAAGAAAAAAGAGTCGAACGAAAAACGGGATGTCAGTGTCTCCCTTCTTGCTCGCATAGCGCACAATAAAAATGTGCTCGCTGGATGCGTAGTCAACAGACGACCTCCCTTCAGGGTTGAGGACAAGAAGGAAAAGATTCCGTTTTGTGGTTGAAGGTAACGATATTCAAAAAAAAGAGCGGTATTAGAAACAGCATTTAACGATAATGATGGCCGTTGATGGGTGACGAGTCGGTGCAGCGGAAGATGGAGGGGCGATTATGGCGAGGGTGAATGCGAGGGATCGTTTGATTTTGGCGCTGGATGTGCCGTCGGCGGACGAAGCCGAACGGTTATTGGATCGTGTGGGAGATGCGATTGGTTTCGTCAAGATTGGATTGGAATTGTATACGGTGGCGGGACCAGAAATGGTGCGGCGCGCCATTGCCCGCAAGAAGCGGGTGTTTCTCGATCTGAAGTTTCTCGATATTGAGGAAACGGTGAAGCGAGCGACGGCGCGGGCTGCCGCCATGGGCATTGATTTCGTCACGGTCCATGCGAATCGAAAAGCGTTGACGGCCGCGATCGAGGGGCGAGGCCCGGGGGGGGCCGATGGATCCGGGCTGAAACTGTTGGCCGTCACAGTGTTGACAAACTTTGATGCTGCCGATTTGCGTGATATGGGCATTCAATGGAGCGTGGCCGATCTCGTGGCCGCACGCGCGAAACTCGCCGCAGAAGTCGGCTTAGACGGCGTGGTGGCATCCGGCGAAGAACCGTCGGTCATCCGGGAGAAAGTCAGCAAGGATTTATTGATTGTAACCCCCGGTATCCGACCGGCCGATAGCGCCGCCGACGATCATGCCCGCGTCAGCACACCCACGAGCGCGATTATGGCAGGTGCCGATTATCTAGTAGTTGGGCGACCGATTCGAGATGCCGCCGATCCGAGGGCAGCTTCGGAAGCGATCGTGATCGAGATGCAAACGGCGTTTGCTGCACGCGCGTAGCTCTGTTGCGGCGCTGTTTCTTCATTTGCTAAGATAGCCGTCTGCCGATCCGTTTCTGATGATCTTCTCGGGTGGTGGGTGTAGCTCAGCTGGTTAGAGCGCCGGATTGTGGATCCGGAGGTCGCGGGTTCGAAACCCGTCACTCACCCCATTTTAATTTTCGTCATCGCCTTTGATTTCAATGCCTTGGCTTTCCATCAAGGCACCCCACTCATCCGTTGGTTGCGGCTGGGTTGCGGACTGGCTCTGTGAGACACTCACTTCCGATACTCCATCGAGCCGATCCACCGCTTGTCTATTCCCGCCCGGAATGAGATGGCCGTATTCATCCACTGTGACCTGAATGGACGAGTGTCCCATTTGTTCCTTCACATAGACCGGACTTTCGCCCTGCTGTAACAAAAGCGATGCGAAGGTGTGCCGAAGGTCATGGAACCGTACGTGACGTAGGCCCGCCGATTTGAGGAGAGCATGAAAGGCCTTGCGGACCGCGTTGTGACGCAGCATCCTACCGTGCTTATCACAAAATACCCACTGCGGAACGGCCTCCCAATCATTCGCTACGGCTTGGAGTTGTCGTTCGGTCCGTAGATCCTTGAACGCATGACTCAGCCTTAGGGACATATCGACTCGGCGGCTCTCTCCATCTTCGGAGTCGTTGTCTTCCCATGAGTATGGCTACGCCGCACCTCAATAAAGCGACCAGCAAAGTTCAGGTCGCCCCATTCAAGCGCCACTAATTCACCCTGACGAAGCCCTGATCGAACCGCACACAGTAGCAGGACGTATTGTGGATGGGCTTGTGACCTTGCGGCGCCTATGAGCATTGCGACCTCTTCCCGCGTTAACGGATTAATTGCGCGGCGTTTGCTGATTTTGGGCAAGAATTTCCCCGGCTTCGCTGCCGGGTTGCTTTGTAGCAGTCCGTCTTCCATCGCGTGGCTTAACAGGCTACTCAAACAGCGGACAGTGTTCTGCACCGTCTTCGGAGATTGCCCCTTCCCTAAACACTCGGATGCCAATACCTTTACTCTTTCGCGTGTGACCTCTTGCACCGTTAATCCTTTGAGCGATGGGAAAATGGACCGTTTCAGCAGCTTGCGGTAATCGTCATGGGTAGACGGCTTCCGAGTGTGTTGAATCCGTTCCAACCATCTCATGGCGTA
>DATEPO010000345.1:0-8343 GCA_035273145.1 Nitrospiraceae bacterium | reverse complement strand
GACGGGACGCGCTTCGTCACGACAGGTGGGAACGATCATGGCCTTGCTTGCAACCTTTGAAGACGCCGGGGCGCTTCCACCGGAGTCCAGCCCCGATGCGAACCGATTGATCAAAGCGCTGATTCAATTCCAAGCCGCCTTTATGAAAAGCGCGGACCCAGCCATCACACAGCTTTTGACCGACGCGCTGACGATGAAACTCGGCGATCATGCGCCGGCCGGCATCGCGCGATTTCGCGCCGCTGGATGGACGTCCGAATCGTTGGAAGCACTGGTCGAGTTCACCGCCAATCACAATCGGTGGCAACAGTCTGATGTTCGGATGGGGTTTCGAACCTACAATGTCGGAGAGGATGACTTTGCTCTTCTCGCGAACACATTTGTGACGGCCCGTCGGAATCTTGCCGACCAAGGACAGAATCTCCACACCGTCTACGCCTCGCGGCGCCGCGAGATGCCCGGCGCCGGCTCCTGACACGCGCGCACCATTGGCTTGCGCTCCATCGAGGGAGCGCGAGAAACAAGGAGGACCTCATGCCGACGAAAGCGTACATTTTGATCAAAGTGAAGGCCGGGAAAACGAAGGAAGTCGTAAAGGCGCTCAAGAAGGTCGCGGGTGTGGAACAAGTGCATTCCTGTTTCGGGCAACCCGACATTTTCAGCTTCGTCAATGTCCCCGATGAAAAATCCCTCTCCGATGTCGTGATTACCAAAGTACATACCATCGAAGGTGTGGAAGAAACCGACACGCATATTGTTGCAGATGCGTAAGAGGTGGGACAGTGAGGTCGGTTAGGTCTGTTCCATCTGTTAGGTCCGTTAACTCATCGCACGGACCAAATTGACTCAACTGACTCAACCGACTAAACGGACCACGCGGCCTATCTTTGCCGATTCATAACACGCGTCGGCAATCGCGACCGCCTTGTAGCCATCCCAGCCGGTAATCGGCATCGGTCCGCCCTGCATCAGTGCCGCCAGAAAGGCTCGTATCGTCTCAGCCACGGTGTAGCAGGGCGGCACTGACCATTCGTCGGCATGCTGCTCCTGGCCGATTCGGCACAAGCGATGCTGCACCCAATCGGCGCTCATGTGGGCGTCCGACCCTATCCACTCCACTCGACTCACGCGGCCCGTGCTGACCCACGATACATCAACGATGCAGGACACATTTCTACGAGTTCGCAGAGACACCAGAGCACGTGATTCGGTCGTCTTCGATTCTAAATAATCCAGCTCGCACCGGACTTCTACGACTTCGTCCTCCATCAGGAAACGAATGAGGTCGAACAGGTGCGTCCCGATCTCCAGGAGAATGCCCCGCTGTCCGTAGTCTGCCGGGTCTTTGCTCACCACTCTGTTGCGTTCGATGCGATAGGTCAGTGCCACATACTGCGCCCGACTGGCTTTGGAGACTTCCATTTTGAGAGCCTGGACGGCGGAATCGAAGCGAAGTGTGTGCGCCGTCATCAAGGGAACGCCGGCCGTTTCTGCCGCTTCCGCCATGACTTTTGCCACTGCGCCTGTACAGGCCAATGGCTTTTCAATCAACAATGGCTTTTTCGCCTGGATCGCCGCCATGCAAATGGAAGAGGTGAAGACAGGCGGCGTAACTACGATGACAACATCCACATCGGGATCCGCAATCAGTTCATGATAGTCATGATGGAAGCGAACTCCATGTTCCGCGGCAAACGCGGCGCCCTGCCGGGCATCCCGGCGCGACACGGCTATTAGAGTTGCGTCGGACGCGAACTCCCGCAGATGCCGGACGTATCGCGTCCCATGGCGACCCAATCCGATCAGCCCAATGCCTAATGCCGCCACGGCCGTGTCCGCATGGTGTTGCCTCCCCATGAAACTATTATTCTAGTGATCGGCCATGTGCCGGTCAAACGCCCCAAATTGACATGAGCGTGAACGTCTCGTTATAGTGCACTGCCACATTGAATTCGATGTTTCCCTTCACGATCACAGAGGGATAGATGACAGATCGAGTGTCTCCTTTTTCTCTTGAGCAAATCGGAACCAACCCCGTGCGTTTCCCCAGCGGGATTCCCATCCCGACTGCCACGGATGCCGCCGTCGATCCATATTTTAGAACCCGTATTCCTAAAGAGGTGCAGGTCGAAGGCGTGATGTTTTGGCCGCAAGAGAAAGGAACCTATCCCGGGCTGGTGCTGCTGCACGAACGGTGGGGCCTCATCGCGCAAATCAAGAGTGTCGCGACTCGGCTTGCATGTGAAGGCTACATGGTGCTGGTCCCGAATCTCTATGGACGCCAGGGCGGCATGGTCACTGCGAATGCTGAGGTGGCGGACGCGCTCGTTGCACGTATCAAGGAACCGGACGTTCTCCAAGATATCAACTCCTGTTGTGAATTTCTAAACACCAGAGATCAGATCAAGAAGAATATCCATGGGGTGGTCGGATTCGGCATCGGCGGCACTCTGGGCATTCGCTTCGCCTGCCAACGGAAACGGCTTCGTGCTGCGGTTGCGTTTTACGCGAAAGTCACCACGCCGGCGACCGTGCTGAAAGAGCTGGCCTGCCCGATTCTTTATCACCGAGCAGGGGCCGATCCCTTTGTAACCGATGAGGACGTGGCGCTCTTGCAGCGGGCCGCTCAGGATTCCGGCAAGTCGATCGACGTTAAAACCTATGAAGGAGCGCCCCACGCATTCTTCGATGAGTCCCGCAAGGACAGCTATCGACCTGAAGCGGCCCAAACCGCATGGGCATCGACGGTCGCTTTCCTCGCGGCCCGCTTTCAAGGCTGACCGATCATCATCGCTCAGTCCACTTCTTCTCTGTGTATACCTTGGCGATCCTCCCTCTCCCTTGAGATTCGATCCATGATGTCGGAGAATGAAGCATGCCTTCTTGGATCTTCTTTCTGACGGTGCTCCTCGCCCCACTTTCCCTTGAGCCGGCGTTCTCGCAGTCCGGCTCCTCTGAGGAACTTCTTGTTCCAAACTTGCAACAGGCTGAGGCAGACCAGTTAGCCACAATCCATTCCGATGAAGAGGCGAAGGCCTTCTTTTCGACTCATCTTCGAGAAGCCTTGGGCCTCAAAAATATCTTACCGGACATGAGGAGACTTCCCAGTAAATCAATGGCGGTTCAGTCGCCGTCCCCATCACTTGAATGGATGGAGATCGGCGGCCGACTGACGGGTGAATTGGCGGCCAAGCAATTAGCCTCTCGCCTCCTGCATGCTTCAAATGGCGAGGATCCGGCACGTCTCCGCACGCTCCTCGATGACACACCAGAACAGCGCCGGTGGCTCTTTGCCGGGAACGCCCGTCCCGAACTTCACCGAGCGGTGAAGCTCGCACTTGTCATTTCCGACTTCGCAGATCCCGCTCCTGACGTATCGGCTTCATCACTGCTTGGGGAGTATGACCAGTATCTCAACCGTACCTATCCTCAGATCATTGGCACTGACACCTCGTGGGTGACCATTGCCGAACGTCAGGGATCGGTCGGAGTTCGCCAACGATTCATGACATTCTGGGGTGAGAATGCAACGGCTCGACCCGGTGTGAGCGAGGCTGAAAAGCAAGCGCTCGCCTCGCATTATTTTCACACACGGCTCAAACCGGTTCTCTTGGCTCAAGTGACGGCTTTAGCAATCAGGGCCGAGGCTGTCGCTGAACAACAGGTCCATACAGCATGGATCGCCTTAAAAACGTGGCCCGATAAAATACGTGAAACAAAAGGACTCGCTCGACTCTGCGGCACGTGGCAATGGACCATTCATAACCACCAGCACCACCAGGATCAAAAAGTCACCATGGTCTTTCCGCCGCAGACCGCCGGCGCATTTACGGGACCGCGTCCCGCCAAAACCGTCGTCCTCGGTGATGCCATTTATCTACGGTGGGAATTCCCAGGCATGGTTCAAGAAGACAGTCTTCTCTTCACCGGTGACGGTCAGCGGTTGGAAGGCTCGTTCGTCAATTCGTCCGGCGCGTGGGGCTCCATTACCGGCAAACGCACCGCAACCTGCCCAGGATGAGGAGCGAACGTCCTTTCGTCATTCTTTTTTCTGCCACAGGCTCCACGCCAATGCAAGCCAGCCTGCGAGAAAAGCCGCCCCGCCGAGTGGGGTAATGGCCCCCATCCATCGTGTGGCCGTGACGGCAATGACATAAAGACTGCCGGAAAAGAGCACGATGCCGATGACAAAGCACCATCCGGCTACCTGAAGGCCTCGCTCAGGTATGGGCCGGAGCATGCCGCCGACAATCAGCAAGGCAAGCGCATGGTACATCTGATAGCGTGCCGCAGTTTCAAACATCACCAGCATGTCGGCGGGAATGATCCTCTTCAGCGAATGAGCGCCGAATGCGCCGGCCGCCACGCTGAGTGCTGCGAACACGGCGCCTAACAAGACAAACTTTCGAGACATCTCCCACTCCCCATCTGCAGAGGCTCATGGCGCGATCACTGTACACCCGGCGCTCCGGCATCTCAAGGGACTCGTACGGCTCGCCCCAAACATCTAAGAGCCTCATAGCGTTGGGTGAGGTGGTCGACGAGCTCAACGCTTTCATCCAGGTATGCTCAGCACAGCGGGGAAGCTCTGAAACTCATCGTCGAGTGAGAGTCGCCTGTTGAGTGGGTCGCTCTGAGAACATCTCTGAACCACCAGGAGCATCCTAAATTTGGCGATCCCATTGCGTTGTACTCTCACGGTACCGGGCACCTGTTTACGTACCTCATTTCGTTGATGAAGAGACAGGATTACAGGAACTTTCAACCTCCGTTAATCCCTACGAGCGATTGGCAGTAAGCGATTTCTGTCTGTCCTCAATAGATCAGAGTCGATGCAGGTGTGAAGCCTCCACTCCAGCAACATTATCCTCTCTAACTATTCTTGATCTATTCCATAGAGCCTTGATTATCCTCGTGTATTGACGCCTTCGCTTTCTGGAGCGGTCTTCAGGATGCTGCGAGCGATTGAATAGCGGATCAAGAATACAAATTCTCATCCGCCGGCAGTTAAGGCTTCTGTTGTGAAGCCGAATTGCCTTGATTTTGCAATGTTCTATGCTATGGTTTTTATTCCTAGATAGTAACTGCCGGTGGAGGGTTCATGGACGCAAAGATACTACCGGATAGCGTGAGTGAGCTTCAGCAGAAAATCGCGCGCGCTGAAGAGGTGAAGCGCATCTCGAATCAAATCCATGCCGCTAAGGACCTCGATCAAATTCTGTTGGATATGAATCGGGACATTCTCGGACTATTCGATGCGGAAGAGCTTACGCTCTATGCGGTCGATTCGGAGAAAAAAGAAGTGTATGCGAAACTCCCGCACGGCAATGCCATCGAAGAGATTAGACTCCCCATCGATGAGCAAAGTATTGCCGGCTTTACCGCGAAATATCTTCGGCCGGTCAACATTCAAGATGCCTATACCAAAGGCGACCTGACTCGCATTCACCCGGCCCTGTGCCACGATAGCTCGTCGGACAAGAAAACCGGTTTCCGAACCAAACAGGTGCTCACCTATCCTATCGTCGCCGAGAACAAATACCTAATGGGCGTGGTCCAGCTCCTTAACAAGAAGGGCGAAGGCCGCTTTTCTAAAAAAGATGAAGAATCCGTGGCGGAAATTGCGAAAAGCCTCGGGATCGCCTTCTTCAATTTGAGGAAACTTGCCAAAAAAACCGTTACGAAATTCGATTATCTCGTCGCCTCCAGCAAGATTACCCAGTCGGAGCTGGATGCCGCCATTCATGAGTCGCGCAAAGGCGTCAGTGATATCGAATCGCTTCTGATCGAAAAATATAAGGTCCCCAAAGCCGACATCGGCAAATCGCTCAGCCAGTTCTATCAATGTCCATATGTGGAATTCGACGACCGTATGGTGCTCGATCCCGAGCTCCTCAGGAACCTCAATATCGATTACATCAAGAAAAGCTGTTGGATTCCCCTCAAACGAAACAAGAATGTCACCGAAATCCTCATCGATGACCCGAACGCACTGGAACGGGTCCAGGATATCCAGCGCATGTTCCCCGGCCAGACGATTCGCTTTTCCGTGGGCCTCCGAAGAGACATCGCTCAGTTCTTTCGGGTCGCGACGGGACAGGTGGATACCACCATCACGGGCGAGGCCGGATCGATTACCGACATCCTCGGCGAGCTGGTCAATGACGCTCAGCTTGAGCAGCAGGAAGATGCGGCCGCCTCGGCGATCGGAGTCGATGAAAATGACAATGTCATTGTCCGTCTGGCCAATAAGGTCATCGCCGATGCCTATCGCTTGGGCGTGTCCGATATTCACATTGAACCGTATGGGGAGAAACGGGAGACGGTTGTTCGATTTCGCGTCGATGGCAGTTGTTCCGAGTACATGAAGATTCCAGCCAGTTACCGCCGTGCGATTGTCTCGCGCTTGAAGATCATGGCCAGCCTCGACATCTCAGAACGACGAAAGCCCCAAGATGGAAAAATCAAGTTCAAGGTGAGCGGCGGAAAGGAAATCGAGCTTCGTGTGGCTACCGTTCCGACCGCCGGCTATAACGAAGACATCGTCATGCGTATTCTTGCCGCCAGCGAGCCCTTGCCGCTCGACAAAATGGGTTTTTCCGATCGGAACCTCAAGGAGCTCAAGAAAATCGCTGAAAAGCCGTATGGAATTATTCTCTGCGTCGGCCCGACTGGATCCGGAAAAACGACGACGCTGCATGCCGTCCTAGGATACATCAACACGCCTGAACGGAAGATCTGGACGGCTGAAGACCCCGTCGAAATCACGCAATACGGCCTTCGTCAGGTTCAGGTCCACGCCAAAATCGGATTCACCTTCGCCGCGGCCATGCGGGCGTTTCTCCGCGCCGACCCGGATGTCATTATGGTCGGCGAAATGCGGGATAAAGAAACGGCTGAGACCGGGATTGAGGCGTCGCTCACCGGACACCTCGTGTGCAGTACGCTCCACACGAACAGCGCGGTTGAAACGATCACCCGTCTTCTCGACATGGGCTGCGACTCGTTCAGCTTCGCGGACGCTATGTTAGGCGTGATGGCACAGCGTCTCTGCAAGAGAATTTGCAAGGCATGCCCCGAAGAGTATCGCCCTACGCAAGAGGAATATGATGAGCTTGCGCATGGTTATGGGATGGAGCGGTGGGAGAAACTGGGCGTAAAGTATGATGCCGGTTTTAAATTACACCGTGGCAAAGGATGCGACCAGTGCAACCATACGGGATTCCGAGGCCGCTTGGCGCTGCATGAACTGCTGCTCGGCACGGACCGAATGAAACGCATGATTCAAGGTAAAGCGAAGACCGAAGAAATGCTGAATGCCGCTCTGGAAGAGGGCATGACCACGCTCGTTCAGGACGGCATTCAGAAAGTGCTGCAAGGATTAACGACATTCAAACAAATTAAAGCGGTCGCGATCAAGTAACGTGATGACTGAATCGTTATTCGTCACTCGTGAGGAACTTCTAAGACTCTGTTTAACGAATCCTCTCTCACAGCTTCAAAAAATTCCGCAAGAGATCTTTTCCGGAGGTGGTGAGAATCGATTCGGGGTGGAACTGAACACCTTCTACCCCTAACGTTCGGTGCCGCATCCCCATGATTTCCCCTTCCGCTGTCTCCGCCGAAATCTCAAAACACTCGGGAAGTGTCGACCGGCTTACGATCAACGAATGGTAGCGGGTCGCTTCGAATGGATTGGGAAGATCCTGGAAGACCGTTTTCCCATCGTGGTGAATCATCGAAGTCTTTCCATGCATGAGTCGTTCCGCGCGAATCACCTCGCCTCCAAAGGCGGCAGCCAGCGATTGATGTCCAAGACAGACACCAAGGAGAGGAAGGCGGCCGGCGAAGTGACGGATGGCATCGACCGACACACCCGCCTCTTTCGGCGTGCAGGGACCGGGGGAAATGACGAGCCGCTGTGGATGCATGGCCTCAATCTCTTCAAGCGTAATTTTATCGTTGCGATAGACCTGCACATCCTCCCCCAGCTCGCCGAAATACTGGACGAGGTTATAGGTAAAGGAATCGTAATTGTCGATCATGAGCAGCATAAGAATGCTCGTTATTCGTGAAACGTTAATCGTTCATCGCAAGAAAGATTTTAGGCATTTCGTTCAACGATGAACGAATAACAATTCACGTCTTACTCCAGTCCCCGCTCCGCCAATTCGATCGCCTTCATCATGGCGCGCGCCTTGTTACAGGTCTCGTCGTATTCGCGTTTCGGCTCGGAGTCGGCGACGATCCCGGCGCCCGCTTGGATATACGCATGCCGGCCCTTAATGACCACCGTCCGAATATTGATCGCCATATCCATATTGCCGGAGAAGCTGAAATATC
>DATEPO010000344.1:0-14554 GCA_035273145.1 Nitrospiraceae bacterium | reverse complement strand
ATTACCATGTACTTGGCTGAGGACCGAAGCGTCGTGGAGGGAGGATCGCAGGTGCTGATCGAGCAAGAAGAGGGGGGCTTGCGTTGACGCCGGATGTGTGCGAGCCGAAGGTGCAAACGGCAAACGGCACGCCGCCGCCTTCCGGTACGCAGGATCGCTTTCAAGCGCAAGGGTTGAGAAAGAGCTTTAAGCGGCGCGAGGTTGTCAAAGGCGTCAGTATCCATGTCGACGCCGGTGAAGTGGTCGGTCTCTTAGGCCCGAATGGCGCGGGCAAGACGACGATTTTCGATATGATGGTCGGCTTGGCCCAGCCCGATGCCGGCCAGATCCTGCTCAATAAGAATGTGATTACCGATCTTCCCATGTTCAAACGCGCCCGGCGGGGGATCGGATATTTGCCGCAGGAATCCTCCGTCTTTCGGCGCTTGTCGGTCGAGGGCAATATTCTGGCTATTCTTGAGACCTTGCCGATGTCGGCCCAAGAGCGGGCCGATCGCCTTGAAAGCTTGCTGAAAGAATTGGACCTGAGCGGACTGCGGAAAAGCAAGGCGTACGCCTTATCCGGCGGCGAGCGGCGCCGGCTGGAAATTACACGGGCGTTGGTCATCCGCCCAAAGTTCCTGTTGCTCGATGAACCATTTGCCGGAATCGATCCGATCGCGGTCGGCGATATTCAACACATCATTACCCGGCTTAAGGAGAAACAGATCGGCATTCTGATTACGGACCACAATGTGCAGGAAACCCTCTCGATTACGGATCGTGCTTATATTATCAATGAGGGAGGCATTTTAGAGGCCGGCACTCCCGATCAGATCGTGAACAGCTCGACGGCGAGAGCGATTTATCTCGGAGAACGTTTCAAGCTATAGAGGACGTATGAAACTGCGCCTTGACCTTCGTCTTAGTCAAAAACTCATTATGACGCCGCAGCTGCAGCAAGCGATTAAGTTGCTGCAGCTTTCTCGTCTGGAACTCCAGCAAACGCTGACGCAACATCTGATGGAAAATCCCTTGTTGGAAGAGTTGCCACCCGATGTGGACGAGGCGAGCGAAGAGGCGACTCAGGAAAAAGCCGAACCCGAGCGGACCGATGTCGAGGAGGCCGGCGCCGAACAAGGGGCGGAGAGCGCCGAAGATCTCTCTCCCAGTAGTTGGGAAGATTATTTCGACAGCGATCGGCGGGTCGGGGATACGGAGTATCCATCGGCCTCGCAGGACGAATTCCCCTCCTATGATCAGACAGTCGTCAAGGCGCAGAGCCTTGACGAGCATCTGCAGTGGCAATTGAACCTATCCGGATTGGATGACGCTGAGAAGGTCATCGGCCGCCTGATCCTCGGTAATATCGATGAAGAAGGGTACCTGAGAATGCCGGTTGCCGAGATCGCGGCAGAGGCCGGCGTGCCGGTCGAGCAGGTTGAGTCGGTCTTAGGATATATCCAAACCTTCGATCCTCCCGGCGTCGCCGCTCGTGACTTACAAGAGTGTCTCTTGATCCAATTGGGCTCGTTGGATCGCATCTTCGGGATGGTAGACGGACGCCGCGTCAAACTGAAAGGCTCGCTAGTTGAATCGATGATTAAGTTTCACTTGAAGGATCTCGAAAAAAAGCATTACGGACGTATTGCCAAGGCCCTGGATGCCACGCCTGAAGAAGTCTTTGCCGCCACGAAAGTCATCGAAGCGCTTGAACCGAAGCCCGGCCGACCCTATTTCCAGTCCGACAATTATGTGATCGTGCCGGATGTGTTCGTGGTGAAGAACGAAGGCGAATGGGTGGTCTTGCTCAACGATGACGGCATGCCGCGCCTGCGGATCAGTCCGTATTACAAACAGCTTATGGGCGTTGGCAAGCAGCCGGCTGATTCGACCAAAGCCTATCTCGAGGATAAATTCCGCGGCGCGCAGTGGATTATTCGGAGCATCGAGCAGCGCAATAAAACGATTATCAAGGTGGTCGGGAGCATCATCAAATTCCAAGAGCAGTTTTTTGAGAAGGGCGTGCAATATCTCAAGCCCCTGGTGCTCAAGCAGGTGGCCGAAGACATCGGACTTCATGAATCGACAATCAGCCGAGTCACGGCGAACAAATATATGTATTGTCCGCAAGGCATCCTGGAGCTGAAATATTTTTTCAACACGGGGATCCAGCGCTCCGATCAGAATGAGGATGAACTGTCTTCCGTCACCGTGCGTGAGATGATCCGCAAGATGGTCGCCGAGGAAGATGGTCAACACCCGCTGAAGGATCAAGAGATTGCGGCGCGCCTGCGGACTCAAAATATTCTCATTGCGCGCCGCACCGTCGCAAAATACCGATCGGAAGTGAATATTCCTTCTGCCAGCCAGCGAAAACGTTTCTTCTGATGCGCAGTGAGGTGCGTTGAAGCGGGCCACGGCGATGGTCCTCGGTTCACGAGCGATGGCGTTGATTTCCAGATGAGAAGGATGGGCACATGATAAATCGATGTGAGGTTTACGTATGGCACTGATGATTACCGGGCGTCATGTGGAGGTGACTCCTGCGCTGCGGCGGTATGTCGAGACACGATTCAAACGACTCGATAAGTATGGGACGCGATTTGGCGATGTGCAGGTCGTGCTCAGCGTCGAAAAATATCGTCATGTCGCTGAAGTGGTGTTGCCCGTCAATGGAGCGGTGGTCCAAGGCAAAACCTCGACGACGGAAATGTACGCGTCGATCGATCAACTGTTCGATAAGGTGAGCCGGCAGATTCTCAAACGAAAAGAAAAGCTTACCAACCATAAAGTCAAACCCCCGACGGCGGTCACTCGCGCACGAACGCGCAAAGCATCAGCCCCTGCCGTTGAAGTCGAAACCGTTCGGGTGATGCTGCATGATTTAAGCATGGCGCAAGCCGCCAACCGCCTTGGACATGAGCCGCACGCGTTTGTCGTGTTCAAAGATCCCGTTATGAACCGGGTTCAAGTGCTACGCCGCTTAGAGAGCGGTGTCGTTCAATTGATCGATCCACGCTAGGTTTGTGCCATGCACCCGCTACGCCTCGTCATTATCAGCGGCCTCTCCGGGTCCGGTAAGACGCATGCCATTAAATGCTTCGAGGATCTTGGATTTTTTTGTGTCGATAACCTTCCGCCGGCTTTGCTTCCCAAATTCGTCGAGCTCTGCCTCCAGAGAGGACGCGACGTGCAGAATGTCGCCTTGGGGATCGATATTCGCGAGCGCAGCTTTTTCTCTGATTTTTTCCGCAATCTGGATACGTTAAAAGCGTCGGGCTATTCGGTCGAACTCTTGTTCCTGGAAGCGCGCGACGAAATTCTCGTTCGCCGTTTCTCGGAATCCAGGAGACCACACCCGCTGCTTCCGCAGTCGCCTGTGTTGGAAGGCGTTCAGGTGGAGCGCAACCGGCTGGAGGAATTGCGCCGACGGGCAGACCGAATTTTGGATACGTCTGATTTCACTGTGCACGAACTCAAAGAATTGCTCGCGAGACATTATGTCGAACAGGTCCAAGGCCATCGCCTGACGATTTCATTGTTGACATTCGGATTTAAATTCGGCGTCCCGTACGATATCGATCTGCTGTTCGATGTCAGATTCCTGCACAATCCGAATTTTGTTCCCGACCTGAAGCCGCTGACGGGTGAAGAGTCGCGGGTTCAGTCGTACATCTTCGAGGATCCCAATACGAAACTGCTACTCGACCATTTAGACTCGCTGTTTCGTTTCCTGGTCCCCCAATTCGAACGCGAGCGCAGAAGTTATCTCACCATTGCGATCGGATGCACCGGTGGGCGTCACCGCTCGGTAGCCATTGCCTTATTCTTAAAAGAGCGCTTGGCCGATTTAGGGCATGAGGCGACCGTCCGACATCGCGATCTCCATCGCTCTTGAGGCTGTGGTCAGTTATAGGCCTCGGCTCCATCAACGGTTCTTGCTTTGGATACTGCCAAGGATCTGGAACAAAAATCGAGTGATCTTCCAGAGATCGCCGCGATGAAACCGGCGCGTCAGGCGAAGGGCCGAGCGTACATCAGGAAAATGTCCAGGTCGGAGGACCGGCTATTGAGCGATGGTAGTGATCTCGCTGAGTGAAGCGGAGAACATCCTGTTATGCGTTATGGTTGAGCGCCTCGCTCCGCATACGCCAAATATCGGGTCATCATCCTGTCCGCTTCCTGCCGATTTCGTTGCGCGGCCAGGATCAGTTCATTGCGCCGAAAGCCTTTCGGATCTTCAAGTGGACGGATAGAGGCCGCTTGTTGCTCATACGAGTCCGCTTGGGTTTGAAGCCGTTGCGCTTCCTGCCGATAGAGCTGTCCGGCCGCCACGTAGTGATTCGGCGCCACGTTGGGGAGGCCGTCAATCCGGTCCGCCATTCGCCTGGCTTCATCGGCCTGTCGTCGCAGTTCATCCGCTAGAGAACGGGTTTGGTAAAGGATCCCTTCATCGGCAGGACCGACCTTGTTCGACAGGTCGTCGGCGTGGCGGTCCTCGCGTGCGGCTCTGTCCTCCAAATAACGAGCGTGATCGCGGATCTCAGCAGCAAGAGCCGCCCGGTCCTTAATGGGAACCGAACTGGAAGTGGTGTAGCCGGCCGGAGGGGTTGGCTTGGCCTGCTGGGTCCCGCATCCGACTGTCAACATGATGGCCACAGCAAGCGCCGACACTTGTATGTGAGTCATTGCCATGACACAGGCTCTCGATATACTCATGGTTCTCTCCTTTCGACAATCGAGTCTTAATTTAAGGGTCAATCAATCTTTCAGAGGGCTTAACTCTGCTGCCGATCTTTCGCGGGACCGTGCGTTCGCCATAAATTATAAGCGGTATTCACGAGCCCCACGTGGGAGAAGGCTTGAGGGAAATTTCCCACGAGCCGCTGCGCGTGCGGGTCATACTCTTCCGCCAGCAGGCCGACATCGTTGCGCAGGGTGAGCAGGCGCTCGAAGATGGCGCGCGCTTTGGGATGATTACCCATGAGACACCAATTGTCCGCCAACCAAAAGGTACATGCCAGGAAAACGCCTTCCCCAGGAGGCAGTCCATCGATCTCTGGGGATGACGTGTACCGCCGCACGAGTCCATCCTCCATCAAGTCTTCTTCAATCGCCTGCACTGTACTGCGTATGCGCGGGTCTGACGCCGGCAGAAACCCTACGAGCGGGATCATCAGCAGGCTGGCATCGACGGACGTCGATCCGTAGTACTGCACAAACGTGTGGCGATCGCGGTGATATCCCTCTCGGCAGACCTGTTCATGGATGGTGTCGCGCACGGCTTGCCACCGGTCCAAAGGTCCCTCGAGTTTAAAGTGCTCCACGGCTTTCACGGCGCGATCCATGGCGACCCACGCCATGACCTTCGAATGGGTGAAGTTCCGGCGCTTGCCCCGCACTTCCCAAATCCCTTCGTCGGGCCGCTCCCAGGCTCCCTCCAAATGATCCATAACCGCGCGCTGAAGCGCCCATGCCGTCTCGTCCGGTTCAATCCCGGCCCGGCGCGCCTGGTGCATCGCATCCATGACTTCCCCATACACATCGAGTTGTACTTGCCGGGTCGCGGCGTTCCCGATGCGGACGGGCGAAGAGTTTTCGTATCCCGGCAGCCACGGCAATTCTAATTCGGTCAATCGGCGCTCGCCTGCCGGCCCATACATAATTTGCAGTTCTGCGGGCCGGCCGGCCACCGCGCGCAGTAACCACTCTCGCCAAGCTTTCGCTTCTTCACGATAGCCGCCGTTGAGGAGCGCGTAGAGTGTAAAGGTGGCGTCTCGCAACCAGCACAGTCGATAGTCCCAGTTCCGGACGCCTCCGATCTTCTCCGGCAGGGAGGTGGTCGCGGCGGCGACGATTCCGCCCGATGGAGCATAGGTCAGTGCTTTTAAAGTCAGCAAGGATCGCATCACCGCGTCTCGCCAGGGACCATCGTACGTACATCCCTCGGCCCAGTGGCGCCACCACGCTTCTGTCTCCGCCAACACGGCTTCCACATCAAAGGGGGCCGGTGCAGGATCATGCGAGAGGGACCACGCGAGGACAAACGGGAGCCGTTCTCCAGGTGAGATGGTAAAATCGGCGACCAAGCGTTCTTCCTCGTGCCGTAAGGGCGCCTCGCTTCGGACATACACCGTATCGGGGCCTGCGGTGAGCACCCAGACGCCGTCGATGGACCGAGCCCAAGGGACGACCGATCCATAGTCAAAGCGGATGGCCAATTCACATCGCATACGAACCGTGCCCGTGCGACCGATCACCAACCGGATCACATCCGGCTCTCGGTTCCGAACGTGCATGCAATCGACCACCGTCACAATTCCGTCATCCGTTTCATACTCTGTTTCGAGGATAAGAGTGCGGTCGCGATACTGACGGTGGATGCGCCTGAGCGTTCCAGCGGGACTTAACCGCCAGCATCCATGCTGTGGAGTGCCGAGGAGCGCCGCGAAACAGGCCCCTGAATCAAACCGCGGAAGACAGAGCCAATCGAGAGATCCCGTTCGGTTAACCAGCGCCACCGTATGGGTGTCTCCGATCAAGGCGTAGTCTTCAATGCGAGATGACATGGTTGGTTTCGATGAGGTCCGTCGGGCAATGCCTCATGACGTCTATTATGATCATTTGTGATCACTGCATGATAGACGTCCCGATCATTCACGGCTCAATCCATCGCGCACCGGCGACCCGGTCTTCTGACCTGCGGCGAAGCTGCAAGCCACCAGCGCCTGCGGTAATCTTTTCTGTCGGTGACCGATGGGTGCGCTCGATGCTCCGGACGAACAATTATCGTAGGGCTCCTTGCATTTGTTCCGGTATCAGTCATCTGCCGATTTGTCTGTCCAAGGAAGGAGTACGGTATCGTGATCAACGTACATTCGTTCCTCATGGACTCTCCGTCTTCTGATAGCGGCCTTGCCGCCATCATTGTTATGATGTACTCGAATCAAACCTTCTGTCTGAACCAGGATTCATCGATGTTTTACGTAGCATTCCAGCAGCACACAAACGGACGGGACATTTGCCGACTAGAAATAGGATGATGGGGAAGGTGGCAGTGCAGAGCAGGGGAGAGGTGTAGTTATGGAGAGGTACAGAGTGCTATCGGCTTGTATGATGGCGGGTATGATGCTGACATCGGGATGTCATCGGCACCAGGTCATTCCGGATTCTTTAAAGGCTCACGTGAATCAAGCGGTCACCTTCGATCAGGTTAAAAATTCCCCTTCTTCCTATCAAGGAGAGTTGGTTGTTCTCGGTGGGAAAGTCCTATCCGTGACGCGCGGACAAGGCACAAGTTGTATTGAAGTTCTTCAACTACCCTTAACGGATGATTTGGTGCCCATGATGGAACGTACTCAATCGGAAGGTCGGTTCATGGTCTTCGAGGCAGGACAGGAGAGTCTCATCCTCAAAGAAGGCACCCTCATCACTATTGTTGGGGAAGTTCAGTCGTCATCTGAGGGGCATGCGGGCGAGTGTCAGTACGAATTTCCGACGCTCGTGAACCGGGAGATGACGGTATGGGAGAAGAATAAGACTGTCTCCACTCCGCTTACCTATTACGGGTCACCCTATGGATATGGGTTTCGTCCATATTACTTTTCGGGTATCTACGGTGTCCATGGGCTTGACTGACTCGAGGGTTTATCTCCGGCCGCTTGGATGGAATAAGCGAATTCGCACGCTCCGACTGTTCGTATACTTGTCATTGATTTAATTCGACTCCCCTAATGCCTTAAAAAATAAACGATGCCTTAGGGCATACGCATTGCAGCTTTCTTTTGCGTCTTTGATTACCACCTTAAGGGAGGTCATCATGGAAGAGCACTCTGGTGCACAATTGGAAGCCCCGCAATGCTCCGTCTCACTTACTGAAGAGCTTGTCGCAACGCTACAGATAGAAGGTCCTCTGACCATGGATCAATTACTGATCCTGTTTCCTGGCACGACCTGGTGGCAATTCTTTGAAGTCATCGATTCGCTGAGTCGCTCCGGCCGCATCGTCCTCAATCCCACGGATGATCGCGATTACCTTCTTTCCATCCGCCCAGCCAACGCCGCATAGGCTGTGGGGCGGCCGTGCCGAACGGCGGAGCAATTTACTGGTGTAATTCCACGGTGACGATGATTGATCGTTGCAAACATCGTTCTTCCATCCATTGTGCCGACCTGTCGCTCTTTGCTATCGCGAGATGTGTGATTCTGGTACTGGTGGGATTTGGTTTCAGTGGGTGCGCCGGTTACGAGCATTCGCAAGCCCTAAGAGCCGAGAAGATGGCTCAGGGAGAGCGGCTACAACACATCATTTATAGTTACCGCGTCTGTTTGCACGCTAAGGAGAATAATGCGACGCTGCGTGGGAATTGTGCTATTTAGATTGCCCAGAATCGGCGCCGTGGTCGGCGCCTTCAACCCGACCTGAGCCGGTTATCACACTACCGCCTGGTCTGATCAGGGTCGCCAATATCGAGTGTGTCGTCCGGAAGAAGGATGGTCTTTGGGCTGGCGCTGTTATAGAGCTTAAATTGCAGATACTCAGGCGTAATCGTCTGCCTGATCAGCTCCTGAGCGCGCGCTTGCCCGGCGGCTCGGATTTGCAGCGCATCTGCCTCTCCTTGAGCCCGAATGGCTATCGCATCCCCCTCGCCGCTGGCCCGCAGGCGGGCAATTTCCGCATCCTTGTGAGCAATCGTCAATTCAAATTCCTTCTGCTCTTTTTGCTGCTCTTTGGCCTGCTTTTGCTCGATGGAGTGCAAGACGGCCGGTGGAAAATCTACATCAGCAAGTGCGACGCTCTGAATTTCGAGATGCCGGCCCTTTAGCTTCTCCTCGACGACGGCTTGGACCTTGCTCGCAATAGCGACACTATTTTCCGGGATCGTTACCATGGAATAGTTCGCAATCACGCTGCGCACCGTCCCCACGAATTCAGGCCTGACCATCCGACCATAAAAGTCGGTTCCCACTTCCTGCTGGAGAAAGTGTATTTCATCGGCAACCGGCCGCAGAATAATGGCGGCTTTCACCAAGACCTTGAGCCCATCGGAACTCATCCCATCGATGTTCTCCATATGGCTCCGCCATTTAATGTCGTAAATATAGAGATCGTTCCACGGCGCCCGCCAATAGAATCCGCTCGCTAGCGGTTGCGTGCCCAGTCCCGTCGAGAAGGGCCGCCACCGAAGACCTCGCTGTCCCGGTTGGACCGTATTTCCGCATGCCTCCAAAAGCAGAGAGAACGCTATGAGGGCTACGAGCGAAGCGCGCCTATGGAACACTGTCTATCTCCTCTGTCAAATCCCGCTACAATACCTGAAGCATGAGGCATGTATTATGCTTTGAGCATGTCCTATGAACCGATAATTGTCTCCATCAATGCCATGACGCTTCTTAAATGGATGTCAGTGATCAGGCTTGTGGTGAGTAGGTTCGTGGTGAGGGAAGGGTATTGCCCTGACTTCACCGTCTCCACGTACCTCCTATTAGGGACCCGTCCCACACGCTGTTCCGCATTTCTCCGATGATAGCATTCGTAAATCTGCGATATGGTAGAAACAGTGAAGTAAGATCGAATAGTCAATAAGGAGGACACCATGGCGAAGAGATTTGTTTTTTTACTATTCGGCAGTGTAGTGAGTGCCGTGATTGGAAGTATAGCCGTAGGATGCACGACCCATACTCATGAGCGGCCGGAGTCGCCCCCTGCAACGGTTATTCATGAGGACATGGGGCCGTCGTCCTCGACCGTGCGCGAAGGAGCTCGTGAAGGGGCACGGGAAGGGGTTCGCGATAGCACGCGGTATTAGAGAGGTTTTAGATAAGAGTGTGAGCAGAGCCGAATGGCTAAGAAGAGCGAGATAGAGGCGACGTACGGCTGATTGAATTGTCTCTATCTGATACCGTATAGTTCTGTTTCAGTAATGAAAATGGATAGAAGGGGCCATGCGACTATCGAGTATCACACCAGAGGCGCCAATATGATTGGTAGACGTTCTCTCATGACATTGACACTCGGTCATTGTCTGCTCTGGGCTTGGCTGGGATTGTCCGTTGCGGGGGAATTGGTCGATATCAATTCAGCGAGTCCCGATCAGCTCAAAAGTCTGCCGGGAATGACTGAAGGGTATATCATGATGATCGTCGGTGCGCGTCCGTTTCAATCTAAAGAGGACCTGGTTGAACAGAAACTTCTTCCTCAAGAGACATATGATCAAATGAAGAATCAAATCTTTGTCAAAGGCGGCTCTTTAAAATCTTCCCCGCCATCACCTTCTTCAAGGCCTCAGCCAAATGCCATGTCCGGACCGGAGCTGGATGAGAAACGCGAAGACGCCGGCATGGTCTCACCTACTGATTCAAGTCCTGCACGGACCTGCATTAAGGAAGAACGGACTAAAGAACGCATGTGCGGAGAGCTCCTGCGATAAGGCAGGGCCGGTGTAGAGCCTATTCACCAGTCGTTCCTCGGTCCATACGTTCAGGCCTGCTCACCACATTATCGTTACCTTGGCATTATCGTTACCTCGTTTTAAATAATAATGCGTAAGATACATGCTTACATTCAGCCTACACGCATTTCCGACTTATCATTTGTTACCCCGCAGGCTATGCTCCTATTTACAATTCGAACGGAGGAGCCAATGATTCGAGTATTGATTGCAGACGATCACACCGTCGTACTCAAAGGGCTGAAGCAAGTTCTGTCCGATACGCCGGATATCAGTGTGGCGGCAGAGGCTACGACGGGACAACAGGTCTTGGACTGGGTACGCACGAAGCCGGTGGATGTGGTCGTGCTGGACATTGCCATGCCCGATGGCAACGGGTTGGACGTGTTGCGAACGCTGAAGCGGGAGCGCCCAAGCGTCCCGGTCGTCATCCTCAGTATGCATTCAGAAGAACAATACGGCGTGCTGGTGTTAAAGGCGGGAGCGTCCGGCTATCTGACGAAAGAAAGCGCGCCGGCACAATTGATTGCGGCGATTCGGAAGGTCATTACAGGTGGGAAATATATCAGTCCCGCGCTGGCCGAAAAACTCGCCTTCGATTTGGAAGCCGATCCGAATACTCCACTTCACGAACGACTCTCATCGAGAGAATATCAGGTGCTCGGGTTGATTGCGATTGGAAAGACGGTGGGAGAAATCGCGGAGTCGCTCTCGTTGAGCCCCAAAACGATCAGCACGTATCGGTCCCGCATTCTCGAAAAAATGAAGATGCAAAAGAATGCGGAGCTGACTCACTATGCGGTCCGCCAAGGATTGGTGGACGCGCTGAAATTTAAGGAGCACGCCATGCCGGCGAAGCGGCCGGCCTGAAAGCGCCGGTCAGGTCCGGTCGCGAATGAGCGCGGAGATGGTAGAAGGCACCGTATCCGGTGCGATCCGTTTGACCTCCCCGGTTTTTCTTTCTTTGAGCTCGACGGTCCCCTGCGCTAAACCTTTCTCGCCGATCACGAGGTGGTAGGGCGCGCCGATGAGGTCGGCGTCATTGAATTTCACTCCGGCCCGTTCATCTCGATCATCCCACAGCACTTCAACTCCCTCCTGCGTCAGCGAGTTATAGAGCGACTCAGCGGCTTGCGCGACGTGAGCCGACTGACTGAGGGGGAGCAGGTGGACGTGGAAGGGAGCGATAGGCACCGGCCAGACGATGCCTTTCGCATCATGGTTCTGCTCGATCGAAGAGGCGGCGGTTCGCCCGATGCCGATGCCATAACATCCCATGACGGCGAACTGCTCCTGTCCTTGGGGATCGAGGAATGTCGCGTTCATGGATTGGCTGTATTTTGTGCCGAGCATGAAGACGTGCCCGACTTCAATGCCTTTCGCGACCTTCAACGTTCCGGTCCCGCGAGGCGCCGCATCTCCGGCTTCGGCATTGCGGAGATCGGCAAATTGCTCCACCGCAAAGTCGCGGGTCCAATTGGCGTCGCGATAATGCGTATCCGCTTCATTGCCGCCAACCACAAAGTTTGAGAGCGCTTTGACCGCATAGTCGGCGAGCATGCGAACGTGCTGCAAGCCGATTGGGCCGGCAAAGCCAATGGGCGCGCCGGTCGCCTTCGATACGGTAGGGGCATCGGCCAATTCCAGATCCATCACGCCGAGGACCTTCTTGATCTTGACCTCGTTTGCCGTGTGATCGCCACGAACCAAAATGGCGACCAGTTCCTTTGCCACTTTATAGATGAGCGTCTTCACGATACGGTGTGGTTCCACTTTCAAGTAGGCTGCGACCTCTTCAACCGTGCCGGCACCGGGCGTGGCAACTTTGTTCAACGGTCGGGCAGATTCCAACGGCGCATCTATCGGCGGCGGCAACTCGGCGCGTTCCACGTTCGCCGCATACGCGCCGTCGTCGGTATAGACGACAGATTCTTCCCCCGTGTCGGCCAGTACCATGAATTCATGAGACGACGAGCCGCCGATGAGACCGCTGTCCGCCTCTACCGCGCGAAACGTCAATCCACACCGTGTGAAAATCCGGTGATAGGCATTGTACATACTTTGATAACTGCGTTTGGCTCCCTCCTCATCCCGGTCGAAGCTATAGGCATCTTTCATGATAAACTCGCGTCCGCGCATCAACCCGAAGCGTGGCCGAATTTCATCGCGAAACTTCGTCTGGATCTGATAGCAATTGAGCGGAAGTTGCCGATACGAGCGGACTTCGCGGCGAACCAAATCGGTAATCACTTCTTCATGGGTTGGCCCTAGGCAGAAGTCGCGTTCGTGACGATCTTTGAAACGGAATAATTCCTTGCCGTAAAAATCCCATCGGCCGGTTTCACGCCACAGTTCAGCAGGGGAGGCGATCGGCATGAGCACTTCCTGCGCGCCCGCTCGATTCATCTCCTCCCGCACGATACGCTCGATCTTCCGAATCACGCGTAATCCGAGCGGCAAGTACGTGTAAATGCCGGCGGCGGTTTTCCGAATCATTCCCGCCCGCAGCATCAGCCGGTGGCTGACGACCTCAGCTTCACCCGGATCTTCGCGCAAGGTCGGAATCAACATGTGAGAAGTTCGCATGAATGTCCTTTTGATTTTTATCGGGTCGGGGATTGCTGTCGGATGGTCAAAAGGGCTATCCAACAAGGCCGCAGGAGAAGTCAGCACCGGAGGCGTACCCTCTGGGGTACGTTGAGGATGCCGACGAACCAAGAACGCAGTTGGGAGCCCTGTTCACCATTCGTCTACCTTGAGATGAGGCGTTCGATGTCGTTCCATAACGCAAACACCATAATGCCGACCAGCAAAAACAAGCCTACTTGTTGTGCAATTTCACGTTGCCGTTCGCCTAACGGTTTGCGCAAGATGCCTTCGATGGTGAAGAACAGCAAGTGTCCTCCATCGAGGATGGGAATCGGCAAGAGATTCAGCACCCCAAGGTTGATGCTGAGCAGGGCGATCAACGAAATGACCTTGGAGAGTCCCTGCTGCCCGACTTCTCCGGCCATATTGGCGATCGTCAACGGTCCGCCGATGTTCTTGCTGGAGATCTCTCCGGAGAGCATTTTGTAGACACCGACAACAGTCAATTCCGTCAGCGCCCACGTCGCCTCGGCTCCCCGAATCGGGGCCTCGAACAAATTGTGCGCGCGAATCATCAAGCCGCCGGGACGGGAGATGCCGATTCGTCCGACCTCGATCGTCTGGCCGTCAACCTCCACCTTTTCCGCAGAGGGAGTGGCACTGAGGTTGAGCGATTGCCCTTCCCGTTGAACCTGAAATTGCAGCGCCTTGCGCGGATTATTCCGAACGATCGTCGCCATTTCTGACCAGGTGTGAACCGGCTGGCCGTCAATGCTGAGGACCCGGTCTCCTTCTTCAAGTCCGGAGGCCATCGCAGCCGATCCGCTCATAATCGCGGTAATGATCGGGGCGCTCTCTTCAATGCCGATCGAATAGGCCGGTTCGTCCTTGGATGCTTCCTGACCGGGAAGCGGAGCCGGGGTGACAATGATCGTTTTGATTTGATCACCACGACGGACGTCGAGCGTCAACGACTTGCCGTTACTCTTGGATACCGCTTCCTGCACTTCGCTCCGGGCCGAGATCTCCTTGTCGTTGACCCGCAAGATCCGGTCATGGATTTGCAGCCCGGCAATCTCACCAGGTGAGCCCGGACGGAGCGCTTCGACCTCGGGAGTTAATTCTCGAAATGTGGGCATGAACAAAGGTGAACCGGTCGACAGCCATGCGGTAAAGATCAGAAACGTCAATAAGAAGTTAAATCCCGGCCCGGCCGCGACGATAAGAAATTTACTGCCGAGGCGTTGATGGGAAAACGATCGCTGTTTATCTTCAGGCGTGAGCGCGTCCGTCTCTTCTTCGCCGAACAATTTGACATATCCGCCCAGCGGCACTGCCGAGACGAGGTATTCCGTTTCACCGACTTGCCGGCCGAATAGCTTGGGTCCGAAGCCGAGTGAGAATTTCAGGACTTTGACGCCGACCCATCGTGCAGCGAGAAAGTGACCCAGTTCGTGAAAGGCCACCAACACTCCCAACACCAGCAAGAACCATCCGATTTTTTGCGTAAAGAGCCAGACAGCGTCAGGTGA
>DATEPO010000343.1:0-2368 GCA_035273145.1 Nitrospiraceae bacterium | reverse complement strand
ACGGCACAACCCAGGCAGCGTGCGAATCCTTCTTGATCTCCTTTGTGCCGAGGCTCTTGCCGTTGTGCAGCAATTCCACTTTGTCCAGATTGGAGTAGACCCACACTTCGATGCGTTTGCCTTCCATGCCGGCCCAGTTCCAATGTGGGAAGATGTGAAGCACTGGCTCATCCCTCCACCATGACTTGTAGTAGTAGAAGGAGTCCTTCGGGAACCCACAGGTGTCGATGATTCCATATTGCGAGCTGATGTTAGGCCAGCCGTTGGGAGAAGGTTCGCCGCGATAGTCGAATCCGGTCCAGACGAATCCACCCGAAAGCCACGGGCGCGCATCACAGAAACGCCACCAGCCTTCGGCTGAAGCGCGTCCGGTAGTGGTGTAAGGATCATACGAAGCTACATATCCTTTCGAGTAATCGGTTACGTAGATTCCACGCGTACCAACGGCGCTCACGGTTTCAGTTCCCATCATCGGCTTTGTGGGATTGTGTTCGTGGTATTGCTCCGCCTGCGGATCCTGATAGTTGTAGCCCATCACGTCGCACTCGACGAGGCCCCCAACTCCAATTGCGCGGATGGGCGCTATCGACACCGGCCGCGAGCCATCGAACTGGTAGGCCAGCGCCTTCATTGCGGTGAGAATCCGCAGTCCTTTATCCGTATTCGCCTGCCCCTCTTCGTTGCCCATCGACCACATGAAGACGCACGGCCGATTGCGGTCACGGCGTACAAGATTCCCAAACTGGCTTAGACCTTCGGGATTCGACGACATCATGCGCGTCTCATCAAACACCAGCATGCCGAGTTCGTCGCAGGCATCGAGCAGTTCGGGCGTAGGAGGATTGTGCGAGGTCCGCAGCGAATTGCAACCCATCTCCTGCAGCTTACGAACGCGGTAGTACTGCACGGCATCCGGCAAAGCAGCACCAATTCCAGCATGGTCCTGGTGATTGCACGTGCCCTTCAGCTTTACGACGTTGCCGTTAAGGAGAAAGCCCCTATTGGCATCAAAGGCCACGGTACGAATCCCGAAACGGGTCTCGTAGCGATCGACAACGCCGCCCTCGGTTTGAACTTCCGTCACCAGCTTGTAGAGGTTTCGTTTTTCCAGCGACCAAAGCAGCGGGCTTTTGAGGGTGATCTTCTGCTGGAACGATTGCATCTCCCGATTGGGGATCGATTGTGGGGAGCTTGTCACACGCCCAACCGCATCTCCCGAGGGACTCAGAACTGCGGAGACGACGCGCACGTTTTTTGCGGCGTCGCTGTCATTGTTCACCTCAGTGACGATCGACAGGGCCGCTTCCGCGGACTCCACGTCGGCTTTAACAAACGTGCCCCATTGAGGCACATGAACCGGATTCGTTTTCACCAGCCATACATGCCGATAAATGCCGGCGCCTTCGTAGAACCATCCGTCGCTGGAGGTAGCGTCGACGCGCACCAGCAGCACGTTACGTCCGCCGGGCGTGGCGAAGTCGGTGAGATCGAAGCTGAACGGATCATATCCTCCGCTGTGCCGACCGACGTAGAAGTTATTGAAGACGACCATCGCTTCGCGATATGCGCCATCAAACTCGATAGTGATGCGCTTTCCCTTGTCTTCCGCCGGCAACTCAAAGATGCGACGATACCAACCGACGCTGGTGGCTGGGTACTTCTTTCCTAGTGGATAGAAACCCTTGGACCGCAGTGCAGGATCATTTTGAAACGGGAGCTCGATGGCCCAGTCGTGGGGAAGATCCAGCTCGCGCCACTCGCTGTCGTCGAAGGCCAGTGTGCCGGCGGGAACGAAGTTGCCCGTCTTTTGAAAATTGCCGGTGAAGCCAAAGTCTTTATCAGGATCGCTGGCATGACCAAAATGGAATCGCCAGCCAAAATCCAGAAGCAGCCGCTCTCGTCCGGCGCTCTTCATAGCCTCGTCGTTCGCATCACGGACCGGAGGCTCAGGGAATCGTTCCGCCGCTTCTCTCCCAGTCTCCATGGCGGTAGCAAGAGGCGCAATGCCATGGACCGTTGCCGCTGCGGAAGCAAGCACGCTTGTCTTCAGAACGTCACGGCGTGAGAACTTTTTCATCGATCCTCCGAGCGTGATTATGCCGGGTAAAAATATTGAGTATCAGAACGACGATCACGACGAATCCTTTGCTGCGCCGCGCGCCGCACGGCGAGCAGCCTAAGTGCCTCGCTGTCAATTGTCAAATTCGCGCCGTCACAAATGAGACTCGGACTTAGAAGGTCAGAGGCTTGAGCCGATCGCTGCTTTGATTTGTGCCCTCTCCAGCAGCGGACCAGCCTTGATGGAGACCAGTTCGAAGCAAAAGCAACAATACGTCTCTTCGCGAACTCGTTCGAAGCGCAAACTTGT
>DATEPO010000342.1:0-4693 GCA_035273145.1 Nitrospiraceae bacterium | reverse complement strand
TGCGGGGACGGGGCTACATTCAATCGCTTGAGGACATTCGCCAGATTGCGGTAACGACCGATCCGCAAGGGACGCCGATCACGGTGCGCGATCTCGCACTCGTCACGCTGGGGCCCGATATGCGGCGAGGCGTGGCCGAATTGGATGGCCTGGGTGAGACCGTCGGCGGCATTATCGTCATGCGGTATGGAGAGCATGCGCTGGCGGTCATCGATCGCGTCAAAGCGAAATTGACGGAAATCACCCCGTCCCTTCCCAAAGGCATGCGTATCCTCTCGGTCTATGACCGGTCACAGCTCATTCTGGCGGCCATCGCCACGCTGAAGGAAAAGTTGATCGAGGTCAGTCTCGTCGTGAGCCTCGTCAGTCTGCTGTTTCTCTTTCACCTACGTTCTGCGCTCGTCGCCATCCTGACCTTGCCGGTCGCGATTCTGCTCTCCTTTCTCGCCATGTATTATCTCGGAATCACCTCCAACATTATGTCGTTGGCCGGCATCGCGATCGCCATCGGAGCCATGGTGGATGCGGTCATCGTCATGGTCGAGAATGCGCACAAGCGGTTAGAACAGTGGGAGCGGACCGGCCGGCCCGGCTCCCGAACGGCGGTCATCATTCGGGCTGCTCAAGAAGTAGGCAAGCCGCTATTCTTTTCGTTGCTCATGATCAGCATCTCATTTCTGCCGGTCTTCACGCTGGAGGCCCAAGAGGGACGACTCTTTAAGCCCCTGGCGTTCACCAAAACCGCCGCCATGTTGTTTGCCGCGCTGGTCTCGATTACCCTCGCTCCCCTGTTAATGGTGTGGTTGCTCAAGGGGAAGATTCGCTCGGAGGAGAGCAATCCCATTAATCGGCTCTTAATTCGTCTCTATCGACCCCTCGTCGCCGGTGCCCTGCGTGTCCGCTGGCTGGTGGTGATTCTCGCGGTGCTCGCCATCGGGACCACTGTGCCCTTGTATCTCAAGCTGGGTGCCGAATTTATGCCGCCGCTCAACGAGGGAACCATTCTTTATATGCCCACGGCCTTGCCGGGCATTTCAGTGACTGAGGCGACCACACTCTTGCAACGACAAGATCAGCTCCTCAAGCGGTTCCCGGAGGTCGAGCATGTCTTCGGCAAAATCGGCCGGGCCCGAACGCCGACGGATCCCGCACACTTCAGCATGGCCGAGACCGTGGTGACGTTGAAGCCCGAAGCGCAGTGGCGACCGGGAATGACATGGGATTCGCTGATTGCCGAAATGGATCAGCGCGTGAAATTTCCCGGGATGCCGAACATCTGGTGGATGCCGATTCAGACGCGGACCGAAATGCTGGCCACGGGGATCCGCAGTAATCTCGGCATTAAAATCTTGGGTCCTGATCTCTCGGAGATCGAGCGACTGGGCGTGAAGATCGAACGCCTGCTTCAAGGCCTGTCGGGAACGCGCAGCGCCTATGCGGAACGGGTCACCGGCGGATATTACTTGGACTTTCGTGTGAATCGTGAAGCGGTGGGCCGTTATGGATTGAGGGTCGAAGATGTGGAAGAGGTAATTGAATCGGCGATCGGTGGAAAGAATATCTCGCAGACCGTGGAAGGGCGAGAGCGCTATCCCATCAATGTTCGATATCTGCGTGCATTGCGCGACGATCCAGAGTCCTTGCGGCGGGTGTTGGTCGAGACGCCGCACGGCGCCAAGATTCCCATGGCCCAACTGGCGCAGATTTCGCTGACAACAGGGCCTCCATCCATTCGTGATGAACAGGGCTCGCTCGCCGGCATTGTATTTGTCGATGTGGCCGGACGTGATCTGGCTGGCTATGTGGCCGAAGCGCAACGTGTGATCCGCAAACAGGTTCAACTCAAACCGGGGTATCGCTTGGAATGGGGCGGTCAGTTCGAGTATCTGGAACGCGCGAAAGCCCGATTGCAGATCGTCGTTCCTCTGACTGTGTTTCTTATCTTCGTGCTGTTGTACTTGAATTTTCGCTCGGTGAGCCGGAGTCTGATTGTGCTGCTGTCCGTCCCATTCGGCGTGGTCGGCGCGATCATGTTGCTATTCCTCCTCCATTACCATCTGAGCGTCGCCGTCTGGGTCGGCATCATTGCACTGGCCGGCGTCGCCGCCGAGACGGGGGTGATCATGATTATCTTTCTTGATGAGGCCTATGATCGGTGGGAACGCGAAGGCCGGCTTCGGTCACTGACCGATTTGCGAGAAGCCATTATCGAAGGCGCCGTACAACGGGTCCGGCCGAAGATGATGACGGCTTCGGCCATCCTCTTTGGGTTGCTCCCGATCATGTGGAGCCACGGAGCCGGAGCGGATGTGATGAAGCGCATTGCGGCGCCGATGATCGGCGGAATGGTGACCTCGACTGTGCTGACGCTCTTGGTCATCCCCGCCCTCTATGCCCTCTGGCGGGAACGGCAGCTGTCTACTCAACCGCCTTCTTCCTCTCTGCGATCTGAGCCGTTGGAGGAGATAGCCTCTATAGCTGCTCCATCTTAGATACGCGGTGCGAAGAATGTTTCACGGTAGGAGGATACGATGATCCCATTCCATGCGAACACACTTATATTTGCAGCGCTTCTTATCTGCAGCACCCTGCTGTTACGGACTGCGGCGATTGCCGCGACAGTCCTTGAGCGTCCGCTGGAATTGCCTGCGCTGATCGAAGAAGCATTAGCCCAAAACCCGTCCCTCCATGCCGCCCGGAAGCAGTGGGAAGCGACGAGAGAACAAGTTGAACAAGCGACCGTGTTGCCCGATCCTACCTTCGGAGTGCAGCTTTGGAATTTTCCCCAGAATGGCAACCTCGTCACGAGTCCAAGCCGAACGCAAAATACGATCTACACCTTGGCGCAGAGATTCCCATTCCCCGGCAAACTGCCACTCAAAGGAGAAGTAGCCGGTCGAAACGCAGCGATCAGTGAGCAGACCCTACGTCTTCAAGAGCGAGACCTGATCGGCCGCGTGAAGACCACCTATGTGGAACTCTTCTTTACCCATAAGGATCTGGAGATTCATCACGAGCATGTCGATGTGCTCAAGCAATTGTTTGACACGGCGAAGGTTCGCTTTCGCGCCGGACAAGGCAGTCAAGTCGATGTATTGAAAGCGCAGGTGGAGCTCTCGAACCTGTATCAGCGTTTGCCGGTACTTGAACAACAGCGTCGTGTAGCATCGGCGAAACTGAACACGTTGCTGAATCGAGACCCGCGAGGGCCATTTGGCATACCTCGTGAGCCGCCGGCGACGATTTCGTCCCAGTCACTGGAGGATCTCGAACGCCTCGCCCTCACGAACCGGCCGGAGTTGAAGGCCGCCGAATTGGCCATTGAAAAAAGCCAACATGCCCAGGCGTATGCCGAACGCCAATACTATCCGGATTTCGAAGTGGGCGTGCAGCGTTTCCAGAATTTTCAAGCCGTCGATGGCTTCGGCGCCATCGCGACTGTGAACATTCCGTTTTCATTCTGGACAAAACGCAAATACGATGCCGGTGTGCGGGAAGCGAAAGCCGCCTCCGCTGCGGCCCGAGCCGAGCATCAGAACTGGCAGAATTTGACGCGATTTCAGATTACCGAATTAGCGGCCAAGGTGCAGGCGCAGCAACAGGTCGCCGACCTGTATCGCACGACGATTCTGCCCCAGGCCGAGCAACACTTCGAAGCCGCGCGGGCCGCGTATCGAACGGGAAGAACGGGATTTTTAGATGTCCTGGAAGCCGAACGCGCCGTACTCGAGTTCCGGCTGGCGTATTATCGCGCCCTCGTCGATCGAGAGATCCAGGCTGCGACTCTAGAGCAAGTCGTTGGAAGTGCGCTTTGAGGATGTGGAAAGCTGTATGTGCGGGACCTTACGTCGTGCCTTCGCCAGCATTCGACTTCGCTCGGTTCAGGAAACACTTCGACCATCGTAGGAGTGCCCATCCCGCGACAATTCCAATTCCCCCTCCCAAGGCCCACGCGCCTATGACATCAGTCAGATAATGAGCCCCAACGTAGACGCGCGAAAAGCCGATTAACGCAACAAGCGGCCAGGTCACCCATCCGCTCGATGGATAGAGCATCTGCGCGAACGCGGCGGCTGCCGCAGTATTCATCGCATGATTCGAGGGAAAACTAAATGTGCCTCCGCACCCCGCGAGCTGGTGAATATGGTCCAGCACACGACACGGCCGCGGCCGCGCGACCAGATGTTTCACCTGTGCGCCGATGAAATCGTTGACGATAATGACACCTGTCAGGACAACGCTTCCGACAAGCGCCTCATGTTTGTCGAGCCAGAGCCAGTAGAAAAAGACGAGCACGCCCGGAAGGAACAGATTCGACGACTGCGCCAAGGTCAGCATCAACCAATCCACGATTGCCGCGCGCTCGGCCAATCCATTGATCGCTCGAAACAGGGTTTCGTCCATCGCCATCCTAATGACTGTCGCGGATCCAAATGATTCTTGCGGATGCTCAAACAGGCCAGCTATTACACCTGCCCATCCCAGTCGCGCCAAGACGCGCCCCTTCCCGAGCAAGGCCCCAGGCGAGAAAGAACCGGAGGCGTAGCCTCTGGGCTACGGTGAGGATTCTTTCGACCCGAGAACGCAGTTGGGGATCTGTTTCAGCATCCGCTATTGGGTTCGGAAGTGGATGCGTATGGTTAATTCCCCATCAACCGGTTCATCGCCGCGCATTTGTGGATCGAATGTCCAG
>DATEPO010000341.1:0-6363 GCA_035273145.1 Nitrospiraceae bacterium | reverse complement strand
GTTTGGGACGATCCCCGCGCACTCCTTGGCATGTCGAATGTGCATTTCAAACGGAAGACGGTACATTTTTGATGATCGTAAGAACAGATCGGCTCTCAATTTACAGGTACTCGCCAGCGCATCCAGCCTATACTCGTGCCGCAGGGTGTCGAAGGTTACCCCATCTGCCAGTCCCGCTTCAAGTACCGACCGGCTGATAATGAGGTTGTGTCGATTACGGCGTTGATGGTTCATATGACGGGCGTGAGAAAGTCCGATAAGATGAGTGTTAAGACGGTGATTTATGGCATGCTTGAATGAAGGCGTTGTTCAATGGTGACCGAGCAAATGGTTTGAACGAAGTCCAGGTATAAAGGGTTATGAGCCGAGAGCAGACTCACCGTCGAATGACAGTGAGCGTGCTGTGTTCCACAAAATCGTTTCTACTTTAGCGGTGCTTTTGTCATCTCAGCATCCTCAAGCCCGCGAGCCCCGAACCGAACAGCAGTAGGGAAACAGGTTCGGAACGCCGCCGACCACACCACCGGTCGTGAGTTCCCCGCTGAAGGCCAATGACAGGATTTGGTTACTCGAATCCCGATCGAGCACTGTCATGCCGCCGGTTGCCGTAAAGAGATTGTGGGAGAAATTCCGATTGATGTCCGATGTGAGCAGTCCCAGCGACGTTCCAATAGAGGGACGACGGGAATACGGTAAGTGCTGTCTTTGATGTCCGAGCTGCGGCGGGTTTACGGGAAAGGAAAATTAGGAGGAGCGGATGTTAAGTGAAAGACCAAGATAGCGTGTGCCACTGTGGATCGCAGACTTTAGGTGATATTGGAGTAATAACGCAAGAGGTCCGACACGGACAGGACGCCGATAATCGTTCGATCTTCGGTGACAGCTAGATGGCGGACACCGTTGTCTTTCATCAACTTCACGGCGGCTTCCAGCGGTTCATCGTCCTCGATGGTCAAGACGGGTTTGCTCATACAGGTCTTGATCGCGGTCGTATTCGGGTCGAGACCGCGGGCAACGGCTTTCCGGCTCAAGTCGGTGTCGGTGATGATGCCGATATAGCGTCGATTGTCGTCGACCAAGAGGGAGCCGACCTTGAGCTTCTGGAGTAATCGGCCGGCATCTTTAATCGTAGCGCTTGCGGCGATGCTTCGCACTTCGGCGGACATGTATTCAGACACGCGAACTGTAGCGATGGCCTTCCCGGGGTTCCGTGCCGATTTCGCGCCGCCCTTGCGGTGGGCTTCGAGTTCGGCGATCGCGCTTTCCAGGACGCGTTTCCGCTGTTGCAAGCTTTCACGATCCATATCATGAGCGCCGGCCTCCTGAGCCTCTTCAGGAAGATTGACTAAGCCGGCTGCTTCGCCGACTTTCGCATATTCATACGCTTCCACGAGAGCGGATGTCTCACCGAAGATCTCCGCAAGCGTTTGCTCCGCCGCCGTATCGAAGTCCGGCAACCGAGTCGTATTGGAACGCCGAGAGAGAAAGGGTTGAAAGCGAGTCAGCAGCTCATGAATCCGGTCGATGTTCCGATCAACAAACAAACCGCGGTCAACTCGCGAAGTGGTGCGTTTTGGCATGGTCTCCGATTGTGAATATTGTGAGGTGATTATCCGGGCGCAGCATTTAAAAGGCGGCCGGCACTAGCGAGCCTGGTCGGGAGGACGGGATTCAAATTCCCGTCCTCACGGTATCTTCGACTCTTGTCATTTTCTCAGCACTAACGAAATACTCATGAGACAAACAATGAACTTATCCGGCCGCCGCGATTTAAAAGGCGGCGGGATTCAAATCCCGCCCTCTTGCAGTCATATTGCTTCCGATGTTCATCACTCATCACCGTCGTTCAGCCCGTGTTTTTTTGGCGGAGAGGGCGGGATTTGAACCCGCGACAAGGCTTTTGACCCTGTGACGGTTTAGCAAACCGTTGCCTTCAGCCGTACTCGGCCACCTCTCCGCATGAGCCCAATGCGCCCTAATGAGGAAATGCAAAATTAAAAATATAAAAAATTCCCGCTTGGTGTCTCCAATTAGAATTAATTTTACATTTTTAACTGTGCCTTGCGGGTCAACCCGCCTAGTGTATGCAACTCGACGAGTAGAAGTCCAGCATCATATGAGAAATATCTATTGCGGGGGGCACAACCGAGGGTTACAATCTCTTTCTCCTAAAAGTTCTTAGGACCTGCGCATAGGAAAGAATAAGGAAGGGAATCAAGATGGATATGAAGGATGAAATCCCTGTCCGTATTCTTATCGTCGATGACGATCCGGCCCTCTTGGAAGCGTTGCCTGAGACCGTGCGCTTGCGCATTCCCGGTACAATCGTCGATACGGCTCTGTCCTCAGAAGAGGCGTTGCGGTCCGTCGCGGCCGTCGATCCCGATGTCATCGTGACGGATCTCGTCATGCCGGGCATGACCGGCATCGATTTGATTCGCAAGATGAGAGAAGTACGACCGTGGACGCCGATGATTCTCATGTCCGGCAATCCGAACCCGCAGGGCTATGCGCTCAGAACACGGGCGTACGGCTTCATTCAGAAGCCGATTGATCGCAGTCACTTCATTGCCACCCTGAACCGGGCCATTCGCTATTCCCGCCTGTCGAAGAAGATTCATGGAAAGACGGAAGACGTCCAAAAATATCTGGACAAATTGAGCGAGATCCAGATCAAAATGGGCGAGCGAAAAAATGGCGCGGGGGGGGGCGCTCTACAAACAGGACAGCGATCGCCTCAGTGTCTGAGTCTGTCACCTCAAGGTCTTCTCCTCAGTCCTGATCAGTAATTATCCTTTGAGCTCGTAGAGTTGTTGAGTCGGTCTCGTATAGCTCTACGCGCCATCCCTCCCTCGTGCCGTGCCGTCGCAGAAGGACTCGCAGCTTACGCCGCCATGTCGAAGATGAACTTCAGCGCAATCGGTCCCCCTCGTGGCACGGTGCAGTTTGATATTGTTGCCATGGTGTCATCAGCCGGGGGGCTCGCGGCGGTGCGCCATGTGCTTGATCACCTGCCTGCCGCGTTTCCTGCCGCGATCGTGATCGTGCAGCATTTAGACCCGCGACACCGCAGCCTGATGGCGGGAATCTTAAGTCATTATACACAGCTCACTGTGAAAGAAGCGGAAGAAGGCGATCGGCTGTCTGCCGGCCATGTCTTCCTCGCCCCGCCGAATCGGCATTTGCTTGTCAACCCGGATCGATCGCTCTCGTTGTCTCAATCGGAGCTCGTGCATTTTCTTCGGCCGTCAGGCGATCTGCTCTTCGAATCCGTCGCGGCGAGTCACAAAGATCGCGCGATTGCCGTCGTGCTGACGGGAACGGGAACCGATGGCGCCATGGGAGTTCGCGCGATCAAAAAAATGGGCGGGACCGTGGTAGTGCAGAATCCGGAGCACGCGGAGTTTAACGGCATGCCGCAGGCGGCCATCGCCACACAGGTGGTTGACTTCATTCTGCCGTTGGATGATATTGCAGACGCACTACTTCTCCTGGTAGGAAACGAATCATCTTATGAAGGACCAGTCGAAGATAACGCCGGACGATCCTGATTTTGAGCGGCAATCCGACATGCTGCTGCTGTATCTGAAGCGCACCCGGGGGATCGATCTCAGCGGATACAAACGGCCCAGCTTGATGCGGCGCATCATGCGGCGCATGGAAGCCGTCAAGATCCAGGGAGTCGAGCGGTACATCGATTATCTGGAAGTCCATCCGGAGGAGTTCGCGCAGCTCTTTAACTATCTGCTCATCAATGTCACGGCGTTCTTCCGCGATCAACCGGCCTGGAACTATCTCAACGAAACCATCCTTCCAAAATTGATCGACGCGAAACCGCCTGAGTCCGTGATCCGGGTGTGGAGTGCCGGCTGCGCCTCCGGGCAAGAGCCGTATAGCATCGCCATGCTCCTCTGCGAGCACTTGGGGATGGATACATTTCAGAAGCGGGTGAAGGTCTATGCCTCCGATATGGATCCGGAAGCCCTCCATGAAGCGCGTCAGGCCGTCTATACCGCCAACGACGTCGAGGCGGTGCCCCCACCGCTCCTCCAGAAGTATTTCGAACGGACGCAGAATCGCTACGTGGTCCAGGCCGATGTGCGGCGCGCGGTCATTTTCGGGCGGCACGATTTGGTCTCCGATGCCCCGATTTCACGGCTCGATCTGCTGGTCTGCCGCAATACCCTCATGTATTTTAATGCCGAGATGCAAGACCACATCTTGGCGCGGTTTCATTTTGCGTTGAATGAGACCGGCTACTTATTGCTCGGCAAAGCGGAGATGCTGCTCACGCATGCCAATCTGTTTACGCCGATCGATCTCAAGCACCGCATCTTTGCCAAATCGACGAATCTCGGCGTGCGCGACCGCTTGCGGGTCCTGCACCACGTTGGAGAAGAAGCCGCCGCCCACCGGTTGGCCCAGCAACTGCGCGTGCGGGATCTGTCTTTCAATATTGCGCCGTATCCTCATCTCATAGTGGATGTCGAAGGGAACGTGGCGTTGGCCAATGAGCAGGCGCGCGCGGCTTTCGGCTTGAGACCGGACGACATCGGCCGGCCGTTTCGCGATCTGAACATTTCCTATCGTCCGCTGGAGTTGCGCGGGCCATTGGAGCAGGCCTTTGCCGGGCGCAAAATGGTTCGAGTGCCGAACGTCGAGCGGCCGGAACCGGACCCGGCCATGCAACAATTCGAGGTGGAAATCGTTCCGCTGATCGAGGATGACAACATCGTCATCGGCGCCAGTCTGACGTTTCGTGATGTGTCGGAGACGGTCAAACTGCAAGGGGAACTGGACCATTCGAAGCAGGAATTGCAAACGGCGTATGAGGAATTGCAGTCGACCAATGAAGAGTTGGAAACGACAAACGAGGAGCTGCAGTCCACGGTCGAAGAACTCGAAACGACGAACGAGGAACTGCAGTCGACCAATGAAGAGTTGGAGACGATGAACGAGGAGCTGCAATCGACGAACGAAGAGCTCCATACGGTGAATGCCGAATTGGGCGAGCGGACCGACGCGCTTCAACAGGCCAGCGTCTTTCAAGAGGCGATCCTGGCCAGCCTCGAATCCGGTGTCGTGGTATTGGACGAGGATTTGACGGTGGTCTTGTGGAATCATCAAATTGCGGATCTGTGGGGACTTCGTTCCGATGAGGCGAAAGGCAAGTCGTTTGCGAGCCTGGACATCGGCCTGCCGGTTGCCGAGTTGGCCGGCCCCATTCATACGTCGATCAATACCGGCAACCATCAAACCGTCACCTTGAACTGCGTCAACCGACGAGGGAAACCGATTGTGTGCCGCGTGACGTGCTCGCCCCTTCGCGATGCGGACTCAAGGATTCATGGTGTGTTGCTGTTTATGGAAGAAGAACAGAGGAAGGACGATGCTGCGACCACATAGTTCTTAATGCCGCAGCCTACACCGGCCAGTGTCATCGAATAGGCACGTCACAGAGATCGGATGTCCGGGTTGCTCGGGAGTCCTTTCCCAGTCGACGGACGGAGACGGCCGACATTTCCGATTTGTCTGCAAGGTCGGACACGCCTATTCCCTTTTCAGCCTGTTGCAAGCCAAGGAAGCGCAACTGGAAGATGGTCTGTGGTCGGCGATCTCACTGTTCCAGCACGTCGGGATGCTCGACGAACTGTTGCTGAAGCAGATCCAGGAGCATGAGTTGCCGATCGGAACGGAAGGATTGGACGCGCGACTCAAGCAGGTCCGCGCGCAAGCAGCGCTCATTCGAACCGCGATCGAAGAGACAGTCTCTCCGGATCTCGACCAAGAGGGGGATGACCTGCGTGCCGATTCACCATGATCAATTCGGAAAATATTCCGCGAGATCTGATTGTCATCGGCGCTTCGGCCGGCGGCGTGGAGGCGCTGACCGAGCTCTTCAGCAGCCTGCCAATAGATCTGCCGGCCAGCATCGCGGTCGTCATTCATCGCAGTCCTCTCTATAGCCTACATCTCCGACAAGTATTAGGCCGGCGCTCCACCCTGCCGGTTCGCGAACCGCACCCACACGAAATCATGGCGCCGGGCACGATTTATCTCGCGCCGCGAGATCACCATATGGTCGTGAATGGCAAACAGCTCACCCTGAACCGGGGGCCGAAGGAACATTTTACCCGGCCGGCCGTCGATCCGCTGTTTGCCTCCGCCGCGGCTTCATACGGTCCACGTGTCACGGGTGTCTTGCTGACCGGGGCCGGTGAAGATGGCGTCGCGGGCCTCATCGCGATCAAACAGCACGGCGGGCTAGGCCTGGTCCAAGATCCGAAGGACGCCAAAATACGATCCATGCCGCTGAACGCCTTGCGGTACGACCATGTCGATCTTGCTCTTCCCTTGTCCGCG
>DATEPO010000340.1:0-6364 GCA_035273145.1 Nitrospiraceae bacterium | reverse complement strand
TTCTCACCATGAGAGCCGAGCTCAGCGATGCAGACCGCGAAAGGAGCGTCAGTAGGTGTCCATCGGCGGACATGCGCAGATCAGGTTGCGGTCTCCGTAAGCCTGATCGATCCGCGCGACCGCCGGCCAGAATTTTGATTCGCGAGTCCACGGCGCTGGAAAGGCTGCCTGCTCACGGCTGTATGGATGTGTCCACTCCGTAGCGGTGACGGCACCCGCCGTGTGCGGAGCATGTTTAAGCGGATTATCATGACGCGGGACGCGCCCATCCGCGATGTCCTGAATCTCGGCGCGGATGGCAATCATCGCCTCGCAGAAGCGATTCAATTCGACTTTCGATTCGCTTTCAGTCGGTTCGATCATGAGCGTGCCGGCGACCGGGAACGACATGGTCGGCGCATGGAAACCGAAGTCCATTAGGCGCTTCGCGATATCGTTGGCCTCGATACCCGCACTATCCTTGAAAGGCCGCACGTCCAGAATAAATTCATGTGCCACGGTGCCGTTCTTGCCGGTGTAGAGCACCGGATAGTGCTTCTCCAACCGTTTGGCCATGTAGTTCGCATTAAGAATGGCCACCTTCGTCGCTTTTGTGAGGCCGTCACCGCCCATTAAGGCAATGTAGACCCATGAAATAGCAAGGATACTGGCACTGCCGTACGGCGCAGCGGAAATCGGCCCGATTGAATGCGTTCCTCCGAGCTTCGTCACGGGATGGCCGGGAAGAAACGGCACGAGATGGGCCGCCACGCCGATAGGACCCATGCCGGGGCCGCCCCCCCCATGGGGAATGCAAAAGGTCTTGTGCAGATTCAAATGGCACACGTCGGCCCCGATATCTCCGGGTCGGCACAGACCCACTTGGGCGTTCATATTGGCGCCGTCCATATAGACTTGCCCGCCATGAGCGTGCACGATCTCACAGATGCGCCGAATTTGTTCTTCAAACACGCCGTGCGTAGAGGGGTACGTGATCATCAAAGCGGCAAGCTGCTCACGATGCACGCGAGCCTTCGCTTCCAAATCCGCCAAATCGACATTGCCGTGTTGATCGCAGGCGACCGGCACGACCGTGAGTCCGGCAATCACCGCGCTCGCCGGATTCGTTCCGTGCGCCGACGTAGGAATTAAGCAAATATCTCGCTGACGTTCTCCGCGGTCATGGTGATACGCGCGAATCACCATGAGCCCCGCATACTCGCCTTGTGAGCCGGCATTGGGCTGCAGCGAGATGGCGGCAAATCCGGTAATCTCGCCGAGCCAGGACTCAAGCTGCCCGCAGAGATCCTGGTACCCCAATATCTGTTCTGCCGGTGCAAAGGGATGAATGCGGCCAAAACCTTTCCACGTCACCGGGATCATTTCGACGGTCGCATTCAGCTTCATTGTGCACGATCCGAGCGGGATCATCGATTGCACAAGCGAGAGATCGCGCGCCTGCAGGCGGTGCATATAGCGGAGCAGCTCATGCTCGGAGTGATACCGGTGAAAGACCTCATGGGTTAAATAGGGACTGGTCCGGACAAACGGGGACGGCAGCGTCAAGGTAATCTGATCGGCCAGTTGCGCGACCGTGAAAGCAACCTCTTTCCCGCAGGCGAACACTTCCCACAGGATTTGTACTTCGGGGGCGGTCGTCAGCTCATCGAGCGCGATGCCGATGGAACCATCCTCGAACCGCCGCAAATTCATCCGCTGTTCCGCGGCACGTGCCAGAATCCGATCGGTAGATTGGCTTGCGGTGCGTGCGTTCGGTTGGATGCGGACGGTATCGAAAAATGGAGTTGATCCGACGGTGTGCCCGAGACGGCGCATGCCTTCGACCAGCACCGCCGCTAACCCATGCACGCGCTCGGCAATCCGCTTGAGACCTTCCGGGCCATGATACACCGCATACATGCTTGCCATGACGGCCAGCAAGACCTGCGCCGTACAGATGTTACTGGTCGCCTTCTCTCGGCGAATGTGCTGCTCCCGGGTTTGTAAGGCGAGCCGATAGGCCGGCTTGCCGGCGGCATCCTTGGAGACACCGACCAGGCGTCCCGGCATCTGTCGGACATACTCTTCTTTCGTCGATAAAAATGCGGCATGCGGGCCTCCGAACCCCAGCGGTACGCCGAATCGCTGGCTGGATCCGACCGCGATGTCGGCTCCGAATTCGCCCGGCCCCTTCAGCAGTGTCAGCGCCAGCAGATCGGTCGCGACGATGACCCGCGCCCCTCCCGCGTGCGCCCGTTCAATGAGATGGCGATAGTCGTGGACCGACCCATCGGTTGCGGGGTATTGCAGCAAGATGCCGAATAAGTCCTGAGCAGCCGCATCAATCTTCTCCGTCGGTCCAATATGCAGCGCGATGCCGAGCGGCTCGGCGCGAGTCTTAAGTATGGCAATGGTTTGAGGATGACAATTGTCCGCGACGAAAAACGCGTTCTTCTCACGATCGGTCTCGCGGTTGACGATGCGATGGCACATGGTCATGGCTTCCGCAGCGGCAGTGCCTTCATCCAGCATGGAGGCATTCGCCAACGGCAGTCCCGTCAGATCGGCGACCATCGTCTGGTAATTCAACAAGGCCTCCAATCGGCCTTGCGCAATTTCAGGCTGATATGGCGTGTACTGCGTGTACCAGCCCGGGTTCTCGAGTATATTGCGTTGGATGACAGGCGGAGTCGGGCAGTCGTAATACCCCATGCCGAGAAACGATCGAAACATTTTGTTCCGATCATGCAGTGCACGCAATTCCGCTAAGACATCGTGTTCGCCCCGGTGTGGTCCAAGCGCCAAGGGCGCTCGTAATCGAATGTCGGTTGGCACCGTCGCATCGATCAGCGCGTCGAGCGACTGGAAGCCGAGTGTGGCCAGCATCTCTTGGATGTCGCCGTCCGTGGGGCCGATATGGCGGTGCACAAATGTATCTGACGGACTCAAGATCTGCTGCGGGTCCATGCCATCTCCTAATTACGTGTGACGGGCGAACGACATCTGTTGCGTCTCCCATTTTGCATTGTGAGCGACAGTGACGCAAGAGGCCTGAACGGGGTCTTGTCTGATCGCCTGAGGATCGGTCATGATGCTCGATGCAATGAAACGGAGTCGGTCCCTGACTGGCTGATAGAATTGTTTGATGCGGTACGTATGAAAATCCACGATGTCCTTATCGTTGGGGCCGGGCTTGCAGGCATGCGCGCGGCGCTGGCGGCGCCTCCCATGCTGGACGTGGCGGTTCTCTCCAAAGTGCATCCCGTCCGCAGCCATTCCGTTGCCGCGCAAGGCGGCATTAACGCGGCACTTGGCGAAAATGATTCGTGGGAAGCACATGCCTTCGATACGACGAAGGGCGGGCTCTACTTGGGCGATCAGGACGCGATCGAAGCCATGTGTCGTGAAGCCCCCGGCGATATTCTTGAACTCGAACGCATGGGCGTGATCTTTAGCCGGGATGGACGGGGACGGATCGCTCAACGGCCCTTTGGCGGTGCCGGGTTTCCACGCACGTGTTATGCCGCGGACCGCACCGGCCATGCGATTCTCCATGCCATGTATGAACAGATTCTCAAACGCCATATTGATGTCTATGAAGAGTGGTATGTCACCTCGCTCATCGTTGAGGACGGCGTCTGCCGCGGTGTGGTGGCCTGGGATGTGTTGCATGGTGGCCTGCATGCGATCGGAGCCAAGGCCGTCATCCTCGCCACCGGGGGAAGTGGCCGTGTCTTCCTCACCAGCACCAATGCCGTCATCAATACGGGCGACGGCATGGCGCTCGCCTACCGGATCGGGGCCCCGCTGGAAGATATGGAATTCGTCCAGTTCCATCCCACGACACTGAAGAATACCGGCATTTTAATTACAGAAGGCGCCAGAGGAGAAGGCGGATATCTTTTGAACACGTTGGGGGAGCGGTTCATGAAAGACTACGCTCCCGAACAGATGGAGTTGGCCACCCGCTCGACGGTGTCGCTCGCCATCGGGAAAGAAATCCTCGAAGGGCGCGGGGTGGATGGGTGCGTGTTGCTCGATCTTCGCCATCTGGGGCGTCAGCGAATCATGGAACGGCTCCCGCAGATTCGCGAGCTGGCCATCGAATTTGCCGGTGTCGATCCGATTGAGAGTCCGATTCCGGTGCGCCCAGGAGCCCATTATCAGATGGGTGGTGTTCGGACCGATCAGTGGGGTGAGACGGAAGTGTCGGGGCTCTACGCGGCCGGCGAATGTGCGTGCGTGAGCGTGCACGGCGCGAATCGACTCGGCGGCAATTCGCTCTTAGAAACGATCGTCTTTGGCCGGCGTGCGGGGCAACGCGCAAGCGAATATGTTCGCCAAGTCACACCGCGTGCAGTATCGGATGGAACCCGTAAAACCGAGGAGGCGCGGATCGCGCGATTGATGTCGAACCATGGCCCGGAGCGGGCTTGGCAGATCCGCGAAGAGCTGGGCAAGACCTTAAGCCGGAATCTCGGCATTTTCAGAACGAAAGAATCGATGACCCAGGCGCTGCATCATGTACAGGCGTTGAAGGAACGCGCGGCGCACGTCATGCTGCAAGACCATGGCAAGGTCTTCAACTCGGATCTGATTCACGCCCTGGAGCTCGGCTCGCTGCTTGATATCGCCGAGACGATTGCTGCCGGCGGCATTGCTCGGGAGGAGAGCCGGGGCGCGCATTATCGGTCCGATTTTCCGAACCGTGATGATGTCAAATGGCTGAAACATACAGTCGCGTATCAAACACCTGAAGGCCCGAGGCTCGATTACGCTCCGGTCACCATCACTCAATTTCCACCCAAATAATATGCAAGCACAAAGGTTCGTTGTCTTCATTTATGGCATTAATATTCCAGGCGCTCGAATCTACACAAAAGCCACTATAGTTTCTAAATTAGGCGATATCGACTCATCCTTTAAGGTCCTTGCTATCGGTCCTCGACCGGATAGCATTATTATCGAAGCTCGCACCCCAAGCGTATCAGAAGTTGTCCGTCAATGGGTTGAAAGGCATTTGCCCCATCCGGTGGTTGTGCGAACGTTTGAGGAAGCCCAGCAAGTATACTTAGAGGCATGTTTTATGGCGGAGAGACGCTATGGCCATAATTTCGATCGGCTCTCAGCAAGAGTTTGTCTGAACGGAGTGGCGTGGGAATTGGGAGCCGTCTTTGTCGGATCGAAGATAGACCAATCTGCTGAAGTGTCAAGTAGCACGAATGTGATTGTCGTTGGGTCATTGGGAAACGATACAGCGATTGTGCTGAAACGGCCGAAAACGTTGTCAGGGTCTAGAATCATGTGGGGAAACATGACGAATGCACCTGTAAAGAAAGCCTGGGAGAGAGCCCTTGGTCGGCCTGTGCTTTGTACAAGTCGATCCATGACTATCGTTGGAAAACTCATTGAGTTAGGCAACGTGCCCTACAAGTCCTCACTATATCGATCATGAAATATTTAATAGAGGACTACAAATGTTTTCAGGAGGTCATGCTAAAAAAATCTAGTCGGACGTTCGATTTCACTCAAATTGAAGAATCGCTTGCACATCTAAGAGACCGAGGTTAGAGATTGATCTAAAAAGCTGCAGAATGAACCGTGGGTCTAGACAGAAACTATTGCAAAAAATGGCAACTCATCCATTGGTCCAGTTGTGAAGGCTGATGCGCATTCTTGTCGTTGAAGATGAAGTGAAGGTCGGCTCGTTCATCCGGCGGGCACTGGAGGAGGAAAGCTACGCTGTGGATTTGTGTGCAGACGGCCAAAGTGGTCTTGAATTCGCCCGGGACAGCAGTTACGACCTTATTATCCTCGACGTCATGTTGCCAGGCATGTCCGGGATACAAATCTTGGAGACGCTTCGCAGAGAGAAGCTCAAAACCCCGGTGCTCTTGCTGACCGCTCGAGCGCAGCTCGATCAACGGGTCAAGGGCCTCGACGCCGGTGCGGATGATTATTTGACCAAGCCGTTTGCGATCGAAGAACTGTTGGCCCGGGTGCGGGCGTTGCTGCGCCGCGGGACGGGGGAAGGAGTGGGGTTGCTTCAAATCGAGGACCTGATACTCAACCCCGCTACCCGAGAGGTGACGCGCGGCGGGCAACGCATCGAGCTCACCAGCAAGGAGTATGCGTTACTGGAGTATTTTATGCGGAATGCCGGACGTGTGCTGACTCGCCCGGTGATCGCGGAACACGTGTGGAATTTGGATTTCGATACCTTTACGAATGTGATCGATGTCTATGTGAATTACCTTCGGAACAAGGTCGATCGTGGGCGGGCGCGCAAGCTGATCCATACGGTCAGAGGCAGCGGGTATGTCTTGAAAGCGGAAGGTTAAGGTCAAGGCTAAGGTTGAGGGAGTAGGCGAGAGAACACTCTTCT
>DATEPO010000339.1:0-5059 GCA_035273145.1 Nitrospiraceae bacterium | reverse complement strand
CGCAATATTGCGCACTTGGTTTGTCAAATTGTTCGCCATGAGATTCACGTTATCGGTCAAGTCCTTCCAGACTCCGCCGACGCCTCGTACGACGGCCTGCGCACCCAACTTCCCTTCCGTGCCGACGTCGCGGGCGACGCGCGTGACTTCAGACGCGAACGAATTCAACTGATCCACCATGATGTTGATCGTGTTCTTCAACTCGAGGATTTCCCCACGCACGTCGACCGTAATTTTTTTCGAAAGATCCCCATTCGCGACCGCCGTCGTCACCTGGGCAATATTCCGCACCTGGTTGGTCAAATTGTTCGCCATGAGATTGACGTTGTCGGTCAAGTCTTTCCACGTTCCCGCGACGCCTTTGACTTCAGCCTGGCCGCCCAGCTTGCCTTCGGTTCCGACTTCGCGGGCGACGCGCGTCACCTCCGAGGCAAAGGAATTGAGCTGGTCGACCATCGTATTGACCAGTTTGGCGGTCCGCAGAAACTCTCCCTTGATCGGACGCCCTTCGGTTTCCAGCGGAATCGATTGAGTCAAGTCGCCTTTCGCCACCGACCCGATCACGCGGGTTACTTCCGCGGTCGGGCGCACCAGGTCGCTGATCAGCGAGTTCACCGAATCGACACACGTCCCCCATGATCCGGTCACGTTTCCGATTGAGGCGCGCGCACCGATCTTGCCTTCCTTGCCGACGACTTTACTGAGGCGCTGCAGGTCCTTCGTGAGGCGCTCATTCTGTTCGATGATTTCGTTCATAACCGACGCAATTTCGCCGGCGACACCTCCGCGGCTTAGCCGCATGCGAACGCCGAAATCTCCTTTTCGAAACGATTTGAGCGTGTTCAAGAGCGTTTCACTGAAGACAGATTCATCCGTCCGTTCTTTGACCTGCATGCAAGCCTCCTTTACCTCTCTTCGCCTTCGCCTACACTCATGCTCGCGTAATGCGCACTTCTCCAGATTAGCGGAATACGATAATCAAGTTAAGAGAAAAGGGAAAGCCGGAAAAATATCCCATACCGTGTAGTCCTATAACCTACATGCATGACGACTCACACAATGTTGCCGCACCGGCCTACGCCATTTCATCCCGAAAAGCTGTACACACTTGGTCGGAATGAAACTGCCGTTCTTCTCAATTCCCATCGCTCGTTTGAAGACTCCTGCTCAGCGGTTTGGATTTGCCTTTGTCATCACGGCACTGGGTCTTATCCTGACGTTGGTATTGAGCGAGGCCACCGAGCACGGCGTCTTTCAGGTCGCAGTCGTGTCGGTCGTCTTGAGTGCCTGGTACGGCGGCCTCTACCCCGGTCTACTCTCAGCCCTCTTGGCAGCAGCAGGCATCGCCTTTGCCGTTCTCGTCCCGCAATATTCGCTTGCCGTCAGTAAATGGGAAGATCTCTTGCAGTTGATTGTCTTCGTCTCTGTGTCGTTGGTTATCAGCAGCCTGAGTGAAGCTCGGCACCGGACTGAACGACTGCTTCACACCCGGACGACGGAGTTGGAAGAGGCGAATCAAGAATTGGAATCCTTTTCCTATTCGGTCTCCCATGATCTCCGATGGCCCTTGCGCGCCATCGACGGATATTCACGGATTCTCCTCGACGAATATGGATCCCGTCTCGATCCCAAGGCTCAACGGTACCTTAATTCGATGCGAACCAGCACACAGCAGATGGATCGGCTGGTCGAGGACTTGCTGGCCTTTTCCAGATTGGGTCGCCTATCGCTCAAGAAGCAGCCGGTCGATCTGGCCGAGCTGGTTCGACAGGCGCTCGGGGAATTAGAATCGCTCACGGAAGGCCGGTCGGTCGACATCACGGTCGGAACGCTTCCCACGACCTCGGCCGACCCGACGCTGCTCAAGCAGGTCTTCGTCAATCTGTTACAGAATGCACTCAAATTCACGCGGGCACGGCCCCATGCCGTGATTCAAGTCGGGCATCGAGGACAAGGACCGGGCGGTATCGGCATATATTATGTCCAAGACAACGGCGTCGGCTTCGATATGAAATATGTCGAGAAGGCATTCGGCGTCTTTCAACGCCTTCATCGTCCGGAAGAATATGAAGGCACCGGAGTCGGGCTCGCGATCGTCCACCGAATTGTTTCTCGGCACGGTGGACGGGTCTGGGCCGAGGCGGAAGTGGACAAGGGCGCCACGTTTTATTTTACTTTACAAGGAGACAAGGAAGATGGCGCTGGGACCAATTGATATCCTTCTTATCGAGGATAACGCCTCCGATGCCGAACTGACGGTGCATGCGTTTCAGAAATATAGCCGAACCAAGCGCATTCATATCGTGCGCGACGGTGCCGAGGCGCTCGAGTTTCTGCACTGTACCGGCAGCTATGCCGATCGGAATGAGGAGATTCAACCGAAACTCATTCTCCTGGACCTCAAGCTCCCGCTGGTCGACGGACACTATGTCTTGCGCCAGATTCGCTCCAACGCCGCCGCCCGCCATGTTCCCGTTGTCGTCCTGACCTCCTCACGGGAAGCACGGGATATTTATCAGTGCTACCAGTTGGGCATCAGCAGTTACATCGTCAAACCGGTCAACTTCGATGAATTTACCGATACGGCCAAAGTGATCGCCAAATATTGGCTGGAACTCAATCAGCCGCAAGCCGGCTAGCGGCTGCATTGATCTCATCTGTAATAGCCGCCTACACGCTTATCAGAAATTCTCGTCCATGGTACGCGCGTTGGTGCCTCCTATTGGCAGACATGAGAAGTCGGACTTTCACCTACTTCCGGCATGCGTCGAACACTTCCTAGGATGATAGGTGCGCCGACAGTCAATGACCGGTTCACCTGATTGGTTTTTTGCACGAAATGACTTAATCAAAGCACAGACCTATGAGGCATCAGTGGATGTCGTGACACCGGTATGACGGCGACTTTGTTGGCATGGTGGTTTCTCTTATGGTCGCCGGGCGGGGGCAACCAACCCACTATCGTCGGTCCTTTTGATTCCGCCTCGGGGTGTGAGTCGGTGCGCCTATGGTCGGTTCAGGCCACCCATGTCACGTCTCAACCTGTAGCGGTCTCGCCATGCTGGAGTGGCCCCTTCAATGCCATGCATAAACCGGACACCGCGAAGTGATCGTGCCGGCAGTTCGAAGTCATCCGGCGCAAGCCGTGCTGTCGAGCATCGAGCGGACAGCGTGACGATTTAACGAGAGGAGGCCTTATGGTGTATGCAGCTTTTCCACTCGTGTTTGCCTTCTTCATGTTGACGGCCTGCGCGGGCCAAGACACGATGGCGAAGAATGCTCGGATCTCAATGGAGGAAGCTGTGCGAACGGCTGAAGCATCGGTGCCCGGCGGGAAGGCAAAAGAAACACACCTTGAAACGGAAGGCGGTCGTACCGTGTATGAGGTAGAGATGGTCGATACGACCAATAATACGAGAACGGTCTGGGTCGATGCGCAGACCGGACGCATCGTGAAACGCGACAAATAACGACAGAGGAAGACGCCCGGTACGGTGTCAGGCAATTACAAATAGCGATGGCGCCTGTCAAAGCAGGCGCTTGGAACCGGTCCGCGAAGCTCCTGGGATTGGCATTCATCACTATCCGGGTGAGACGAAAGTCCAATTGTACTGCGCGGAAAAACACGGCATGCTGCAACTCACATCAACGGCAGCGACAAGCCGCGGTAAGCGGCGATGGAGAAGGCAATAGATAGAAGGATAGATGGAAGGATGGATGATGATGGGAGGGATGCAGTGATGACATTCAGTCGGCAGCGATCGAAAACGCAATCACTTGAGGAGAGCCTCATCGCATTCGATCAGGTCTTGCCGTCCGCAGACGCCGATGTCCGTGATCTCTTGCTCGGCATTCGCGATGCCGTCGTCCGCACCAAGACAGAATTGGACCGGATCCACATCTCGTCGCTTCCATTCCCCAGCGGCATCCAGGCCGTCTGTTTCGACTGTGGGGACAAGGATCTCGATGTCGTTTACACGTCGACACGCGACCGTCATCAATTGTGCGCGCCGTGCTTCAAGACACGAGAGAAACGCGGAGCGGCTCGCGCGGGGAGCCGATCGCCATGGCCGTCCACGGTATGATTGAGTCAACCGGAGTAGCTGTATGAAACGCGTCCAAAATTGCAGTCAGCAGGTTTCGGATGAAGATCTCGAACAACTCCTTCCGACATTGCTGCTCCACTTAGTGGACCGGTGTGGCGGAGAAGTTGTCTTCACATCGACGGATGTGCAAACGACACAATCCTGTCTGAATGAAAAGATGATTCAGATGCTGGTCGGCGACGACATCCGGCTCAGAATCATCACTCGCCCGCCGGAACTGCAGCCCTAGCGGTCATCACCTAACGTTCCAGCCGAAGCCGACTCGCCTCATTCAAAGAAGAAAATACAGCGCCGGGAGAAGCAACCCGACCCACATCAGTAGGCCCAATACGATTCCGCTTATGAGGCCATAGGCGCTTTCCAAGTCGGGCGGGATTGAAGCAGGCGGATTGAGAGTCGGCGCTTGACGGAGGCGCTCACCGATTGGTCCTCCAGCAACCGGTTCGGTGTATGACACACGAGGCGCGAGGATGCGGGTCCCAACGTGAACCATGGAGACTCCTTTCCAGGTCATGGACCTGGGCTGAAGAGATTATCGCATCCGGCGATTTCTCGAAAGGCGATAGATCGCCGAACTGACCAGCATGGACAGGGCCTGGACATACACTCTCGTTCCAAAATGTGTCATGCGCATTCCTTATCGCGATGGTATGTGCGGTTTATTGACGGCAGCGCACTAGACGATGGGCCACGTTCCTGACAGAGCGCGGGATGCGTGATGGCAAGCCGGCACTGTGTACACTGCCAAAAAGCACCGGTATGTTGCAGACTCAATTGACGACAGCGTGGGCACATTGTGAGCCTCTCATGAAGTCTGTTGTAAGGATTACGGTAACTCCATTGTAAGATTATGTCTAGATGCGTAAAAGTCTTAGATGAGAGCATGTAGGTGCTCATCAAATGTTTATGGCCTTGTTCAACGTACACAAGGGGTCTCGTCCCGAAAGGGCAAC
>DATEPO010000338.1:0-11168 GCA_035273145.1 Nitrospiraceae bacterium | reverse complement strand
GGGGAAAAGAGAATCTCTATCTCGTGAGACCCTCGCAGGGCGGCCTGATGTTGCATCGCATGTATTACGCCGACGAAGTGCGCGATTTTGCCGAGATCCCCAAGGGACACGGAACGGTTACGGAACAGGAAATGAAATTAGCCACACAGTTAATCGAAACGATTTCCCAGCCGGAGTTCAAGGCGAACGCCTTTCACGATGAATATCGGCAGCGGGTGTTGAACATGATCGAGCAGAAAGCGGAGGGGAAAGAAGTGACGATCCAGGCGAGGCCCAAGCCGGCGCCCGTGCTCGATCTCATGCAAAAGTTACGGGACAGTCTGCAACAAGCGGGGACGAAGCCGGAGAAGCCGGCCGCTGCCCTACCTGCCCATGGCGAGCGTCCATCTCGAAAGAGGGCTCATGCCGGGAGGAAATGATTCCTTCCTATACGACGGATGACGTCCTCCGTATCTTGCATCTTTCCGAGCAGACTCTTCGTGCCTGTTTTCGCGCTGCCTCCTATCCGTCACGGAAAACCACGCGACAGCCTCGCTTTACCTTCCAGGATCTACTCATTCTCCGCACTGCCAAGGGTCTGCTGAAGGCGGGCATTTCCGTGGGCCGCGTTCGAAAAGTCCTGGCCTCTCTCAGGCGGCAATTGCCAGACGATCAGGCCCTTTCGCATGTGAAGATTTATGCCGACGGCCGGCGTGTCGTCGTATGGGACGCTGCAGGACAATGGCAACCGGACTCGGGACAATTTCTCTTGAACTTTGATGTGGATGAGGTGAAAGGACCTGGAAAAGTCAGGACACTCGCACGACGTGGCGCCGTCTCTCGGACTCGGTTGACGGCACAACAGTGGTATGAACGGGCGCTTGAATTAGAGCAGGATTCGCCGGAGGAGGCCTGCCATGCCTATGAAGAAGCGGTGAAGGCCGACCCTAAATTAATTGAGGCACATCTCAACCTTGGTCTGTTGCACCACATCGAGGATCGACTCGATCAGGCAGAAGCGTGCTATCGAAGGGCGATTGAATATGCACCCGATGAACCGCATGGATATTTCAATCTAGGCGGAGTGCTCAAGCAGAAAGACGATCGCCCAGGCGCCATTGCCGCCTATACCGCCGCAATCGAGCGACAGCCCGATTTAACGGAGGCGCATGAGCAGTTGGCCCTACTCTACGATGCTGAAGGTAATACGACGATGGCCTTTCGGCATGGGTCTGCATCGTATCAATTAAAAAAGTCCCGCGCACGCCGTGCTCGCCCTTCTCGCCTTTCTCCTCGACACCCACGGTAATCGTCGCCAAGCTCAGATAGCCCTTCGAAGAAAGCATCGCGAGTGATTGTCTTGTCTTTCAGTTGCTGAGTTCACTCGACTCTCGGCTTAGTCGCCTCACACGCAGAGCTTTGCCTCGAAAACGCTCAACTTATCGAAATGCTTTGACAATATGAATTTGGAGGCTAGACTTTGAAGGTTGCGAAGGGAGCGGTATGTCGAAAATTTGGGCATGGGCAGGACCATACCTCATGGCGATCCTCTGGATGCTGGTCCTTGGTATGCTACTTAGCCGAGTGCCGCTCGTGAAGCATACTTTCGGAGGTCCGACGAGCCAAGCCGTATCGCAGATCGTTCGTGCAGTGAGCTATGGAGTTGCCTTATTCATGATGTGGATGCTGTCCTTTCGTACGGTGCATGAAATTCCAGACGATGGTAAGGGACTGACATTTCTTCGTTCAATCCTGCGGCCGTTGACGGCAGTCATGGTCCTATTCGCGGTCTGTAAAATTCTCCTTAACACGGAGGTGTCCCTTCCACGCTCGACGGCGACACTCAGTATGCAATGGGTCACCAGCTTAGCCATGGCCACGTCGACCTTATGGCTCACCCTGGCATGGGTCCGTCACTCCCACGCGCTCATTGCATTTTTTGAACATCAGAGAGGACGAGGGAGCCATCACGTTGATGGGGATGCGCAGACTCAGACCACGCGCGGACCGATATCCTCTCAAACAACCACATCGAACCGCGGGGCGGATGGCACTCTGGTGCTTTCGCGCCCTAATTCAAAGCGAGCGTTGGGACGGTATCGGATCATTAAGGAATTGGGGCGTGGCTCGATGGGAATCGTCTATCTTGGGGAAGATCCTACCATTCATCGTCAGGTGGCCATCAAAACGATGCGGCTGGATCAAGCTGAAGATGCCGACCTCGTCAAGGAAGTGAAAACTCGCTTTTTCCATGAAGCTCAATCAACCGGTCGCTTGTCTCATCCCAATATTGTCACCATCTACGATGCCGGCGAAGAAGAAGATCTAGGCTACATCGCCATGGAATTCCTGGAAGGCGTAACGCTCAAGGCCTGGTGCCGAAAGGAGAATCTTCTGCCGGTGCGACAGGCGGTGCATTTGGCGGCGACGGTGGCCGATGCATTGGATTATGCGCATCGACAGGGTATCGTGCATCGGGACGTCAAACCCTCGAATATCATGCTGACGAACCAGAATGCGATCAAGGTCACGGACTTCGGCATCGCGCGCATTACCACGTCCACGAAAACACAGACGACTATGATCATGGGCACGCCCAGCTATATGTCTCCGGAACAGGTCATTGGGGATAAGGTCGATGGGCGGGCCGATATTTTTTCGCTTGGTGTCGTCCTCTTTGAGCTGCTGACGAGCGAAAAACCGTTTCAAGCGGACAATATTACTGCCTTGCTCTTTAAGATTGCACATGAACCGCCTCAATCTCTCGGAGCGATCAGATCGGATCTGCCGATAGGGGCAGAGGCAATTCTTGAACGCGCGTTGCAGAAGAATGCGGCACATCGCTATCAGTACGCTAGGGAATTGGCGCAGGATCTACGTGCGTGTGCCGAGTTGCTGCATGTCTGACCGTGGAAACGAATCGCCCATGGGTCTTGCCTACGGTGCCAAGTCGGATATCGGACTCAAACGGACGCACAACGAAGATCGTTTCTGCATCGATCCTTCGCTCGGTCTCTACGTGGTATGCGACGGCATGGGCGGTCACAAGGCGGGAGAGGTCGCCAGCGGGTTGGCCGTGGAGGTCATCCGGCAGCATCTCCGAGAGGGAACGCAGAATAGCCATGCGCCACTCATCGGCCGCTACGATGCCGTCTTCTTGCCCCAGACCAACCGACTTGCCAGCGCCATTCGGTTAGCCAATCAGAGGATCCATGGCGAAGCCCAACACCGCGCAGACTATGCCCGCATGGGGACGACTGTAGTATCCGCATTGATCAGCGGCCGGATCCTCTCGTTCGCGCATGTCGGGGACAGTCGACTGTATCTCATACGCGGCGCGGCGATGCATGCCCTGACGACGGATCATTCGCTCGTGATGGAGCAGGTTCGAGACGGTCTGCTGACTGAGGAAGAAGCCGAGCGGTCGGCTCAGCGCCATATCGTGACCAGAGCGTTGGGTATCGAAGGAAACGTCGACGTCGAGCTGGGTGAACTTCCGATCATGCATGGCGATGTGCTGCTCCTATGCTCTGATGGGCTCACTCGCGGGGTGCACCCCATGGAGATTGTGCGGGCCATTCATGATCAGCCCGATCTGCAAGCCGCCTCAGAGCAACTGATTGCGTTGGCCAATGCTGCCGGCGGCGAAGACAATACCACCGTCATTCTTCTCGCTCCCCAGCACTTGAGTCGACCCTGCCTGTGGCGCCGGATTCGTGACCTGATCTGGCGCCGTGAAACGCGGTTGTGGAATTGAAGGAGGATCTATGGCCGACATCATGACGCACACGCCGAAGTTGATTGTGAAATATCAGGGGACCGTCATTCGCGAGATGGAACTCCAAGGGGCTGAATTGACGATCGGACGGAAAGGCGACAATGACTTGTCGATCGAAGACCCTTCCGTGTCGGGGCGCCATGCCAAAATCGTGAAAATTCAGTCGGTCTTTTTTGTCGAAGATTTGCACAGCACCAATGGGACGCTGGTCAACAACAAACCGATCGATCGACATCAATTGCAGGACACAGATGTCATTATGATCGGCAATCATCGACTACTCTTTCAAGATGTCGTGAAGCCGGATATCGTACCGGCCTGGTCCTCCGCCGGTGAAGCGGATGAGACGATGATTCTCAAAGGCCAGAAGCACCATGACATACCCAATCGAGCCTCAACGTTAGCCACGCTGAAAATTGTCGCTGGCCGGACTGATCGCCATGAGTACCAACTCAATCACCAATTGACGGTGATCGGTTCAGAAGAGGGCGCGGCGATCAAACTCCATGGGTGGTTCGCCCCAAAGGTGGCGGCGATGATCGGGCGGCGCGGCGACGGGTACTATATTAGTCCACTGAAGGATGGGAAAAAGGTGGTGGTGAACGACAGCGTGGTGAAAAGTCATTCCGAGCTCAAGGACGGCGACCGAGTGGAAGTTGCCGGGATCAAAATGTATTTTTCGTTGAAGCCGACGCAGGGCAGTTAATCCGAAGCATTCAGTCGTCGCATAATAGCCAGAAACTAAAGGGAGCGGCCCGCCTTCCTTGTTTGGAAGTGCTTCAGCACTTGGTAGCAGTTTTCCGATACCTCTTTGTAGTTTTCTTCCAGACACTGCAACACATTTCCACCGCCGGGCTGAATATCCGGACAGAGTTGTTTGACATCGCCCGCACAAGCGGTCCTGAAGTGCTGCATGTCTTCTTTAATTCGTGCCGCCATATCGTCCATCTGTCGTTGGCAGACCGGCGAGAGCTTGCTTTCGTTGTCCTGAAAGCATTTGCGCCTCGCCTCGCCGGGTTGTGTGGCTTCGCACAATTTCTCGAGTTCGACGATGCAAGCTGGTGAGACATTTTGAAGTGCCGGGCGATCTTCTGCAGGCAATGCAGATGGATGTGAAGCGGACGGAGGTTTCGTGGCGAGCGTAGGAGGCTTGACCACGGGGGCCGCCGGCGCTTTCGAAATGGGAAGCGATGGCGCTACAACAGAATCAGCAGGAGACGGAGCCGACGGTACAGGAACGGGTGGCAGCGGGAGGTCCATGGACGAGTCAGATGAAAGTGGCGCGCGTACAGGAGGGGGAGGGCTCGTGAAAGGTGTCTCTCGGTTCAATGGAGTTGGAGGAGGCTGAGGAGAAGAGCTAGGCGCATCCACTACAATGGGTGGCGGGGCCGACGGCATAGTAAAGTAGACTAAGCCCCACGCCATTCCCAGTGCGATAGCACTAAAAATGCCGACGATAAAAGAGATAGGCAATGGTCGACGAGACACAGGTCCTGACTATGATGGTGCGCCGAATGTAGAAGCATACGTCAAGCATTCAGAAAAATCGACAGTTCGTTTTTATTATGCCGGAGGCCATCATGCGGCTCGAACGATCGGTTATACGGGTCACGCATGAGGTGTACCGAAACGAAAGATCCAGATCGGCAGAAAGAATCAAGATAGGAAGGCAACAAGCCGTACTGGAGCATCACACACTGTGCGTCATTTTCCGGACGACGTGTACCTGGGACTGGGTCAACAAGAGTCCCTGCTCCATCAGGCCTTTGACCTTCTGGAGGCGCGCGCCTTCCAGCGTATGCGGCGTGTCGTCGATTTCACGGGCTGCGATGAGCGTGAGGCTTTCCAATTCCGTCATTTGCGTGCTCAAATCTTTGAGCAACAGATGCATCTCAGCACGGTGCCGTCGGAGCGCATACGTTTCCAGGGCTCGTTTTACGGCCAGAGCCACGAATTCCCCTTGAAACGGCTTATGCAAGCAGTCGTACGCCCCTGCTTCAATCGCTCGCGGGGTAAAGGTGGCTTCGCCATGGCCGGTCATGAGCAAGACAGGAGTGAGGGGCTGGAGTCGTTGCGCTTCTCGAAGGATTGAAAAACCGTCCACTGCAGGCATCTTGAAGTCGCATATGATGGCCCCGTAGGAAGTTGTGGTCAGCCGCGCAATGGCGTCTTGGGGAGACTCGCACAGATCCATCTGCAGGGACGGTAAGCGAAGTTGAAGCGAAACCGGGAGTGCCTCCAAAAGAGCCGGGTCATCGTCGATAATCAAGAGCCGGCTGTCTTGAGGGGGACGGAGTGAAGCTTCAATGGGAAGGTCGCTCAGAGTCCGCCGCTTTGCCAAGGCGACAAAGCAATTGACCTTCGCCTTGACGATGCTTGGCGCAATGGGGCGAAACAAGAAATCGACGGCGCCGAGCGCATACCCCTTCTGAATATCCAATTCATCCTGATGGTAGGCGCTTAAAAAGATAATAGGGATATCGTGAGACTTCTCCCGCGACCGGATGAGCCGCGCCGTCTCGTAGCCGTCCATGGTCTCCATCTTGACGTCCAAGAGGATGGCGGCCACATCTTCCTTTAAAAGAATGCGAAGCGCTTCATTTCCAGAGAGGGCCGTGAATATGCTTCGATCAGGACCGTCCAGCAACGCTTCGAGCGCATTGAGATTGGCCTGATTATCATCGACGACAAGGATGTTCACCTTGCCGATCCCATCCCTCTTCTGATGCTCCGTCATGACCATGGTGACATCGAAACACTTAGATCAGTGGATAGTGGAAGCTAGCAAAAAGTAAAGTAGGGCACAATAGGACATGGGATTACGTAATCTTCTGTCGCGCTCGAGAAGCTGCTTCCACGCCGACGTTAAATTTCGAATAGGCGCGAGGTGAGTAAAGCGCGGTCCTGGAGAAACACTGTCGTCATGAACATTAAAAAATTTCGTTCGGATTGGACCTAAGCCACTCCGTTAGGCCGGGCAGTGTGAAGGAAAGAAGCTGTTGCACTTTTGTGCAAGTGAGCGACGTGTCGGCAGGGCGAGGTGGCCCTGTAGAGGTGAGCCGCGACACCGGTACAAACAGGGGATTGAGCTGTGGCCAGCGTTGAGCCAAGAGTCGGCCGATCTGCCAGCGTGACAGTCGCTCGGTTCCAGCAACGTGGTAGAGACCTGTGTGATTCTGCTCAAGCAACTCCCAGACCGCTCGAGCCGTGACGCAAGCGGGAATGGGGCATCGAAATTCGTCCGTGAAGAGGTTCACTGAGTGGCCGGCCTGCCAAGCGCGGCGCAGCTCTTCGTTGAACCCTCGATCGCCGCTGGGAGAGGCGCCGCCATTGAGCGATGTGCGAATTACCGTGTGCGCGGGGTTTCTCAAGACGATCTGCTCGGCTTGTGCCTTGGTCCGACCATAGACGCTCAGCGGGTTGACGTCCGCCGTTTCATCGTAATGCCCCGCACGTCCGTCGAATACTAAGTCCGTCGAAAAGAACACGAACCGGATCTGATGCGCCAACTCCGCCAACCGCGCGGTCATCTCGACATTCAGCCTATGCGCCTGTGCCGGGTCTCGCTCGCAGGCCGCCGGCTTCGTGAGCGCCGCGCAATGGATGATCGCGTCGGGCTGAATCGTTTGAAAAACCGCCCGGACTGTGGCGGCATCGATTAGATTTCCGTCGTGCCGGGTCGTGCCATAGATGCGCCAGCCGGGGACGCTGGTGGACGCGCTCTGCATAAGGGCGCTGCCGATCAGTCCGCCGGCGCCTGTGATCCATACACGGATGGAGTGTGACAGATGGCCCTCGATTCGTTGCGATGGAGAGGTTGTAATCGCATGGGATGACAATACACTAGAAAAACACGCAGCCCTATAGTATGTTGAGGAGAACCGCAACGTCCATGGGGCCGGATGCGGCTAGAGAACCGATAAAGGATTGGACATGGCTGTTCCTGTTTCTCAGATGTATACGGTTGCATCGTACGTATTGGCCCAAAAAATGAGAAGGGTCAAGCGCTATCCCCTTGTCCTGATGTTGGAGCCGCTATTCCGCTGCAATCTCGCCTGCGCCGGGTGCGGGAAAATTCAATATCCCGATCACATTCTCGATAAGCGGCTCACTCCGGAGCAGTGCTGGTCCGCGGCCGACGAGTGTGGCGCCCCGATGGTCAGCATCCCCGGCGGAGAGCCGCTCATCCATCCGGAAATGCCTCAAATTGTTCGCGGATTGATCGAGCGCAAAAAATACATCTACCTCTGCACGAACGCGATTCTGCTCGAACGCAAACTTGACGAATACACCCCCTCAAAATATCTGACGTTCAGCATCCACATGGATGGGCTTCAAGAAGAGCATGATCATGCCGTGTGCCGAGATGGGGTTTATGACGTCGCGGTGAAAGCGATTCAAGCGGCTCTCAAGCGGGGCTTCCGCGTGACGACGAACACGACCTTGTTCGACGATGCCGATCCTGCTCGTGTGCGCAGGTTCTTTGATGAGATGATGAAGCTCGGCGTCGAAGGCATGATGATCTCGCCGGGCTATAGCTATCAGAAGGCCCCCGATCAAAAGAATTTCTTGAAACGGAGTCGAACGCAACAACTCTTTGCGCGCATTCTGGCGGATCGCAAACGGAGTTGGCGTTTCAATCAGTCTCCGTTGTTCTTGGATTTCTTAATGGGCAAGCGCGAGTACCAATGCACCCCGTGGGGCAATCCGACCTACAACATCTTTGGTTGGCAGAAGCCCTGCTATCTGCTCCAGGAAGGGTATGTTGCTACATTTCAGGAACTGCTGGAGACGACAAAGTGGGAGGGCTACGGGACCGGACGAAACGAGAAGTGCGCCGACTGCATGGTGCACTGCGGCTATGAACCGTCAGCGGTTTCCGATACGTTTGGATCGTGGTCGGGTTTCGGCCGTACGGTCAGATTGACGTTGATGCCAAATGGCCGATAGGGTCATGGGTATATTCCCCGCCTTATTCTTTTCATGACAACGCCGCATCATTTTCCCTCCGATTCCACTTCTCTTGAGGGCCGTGTCTTCCGGCCGGCCACGTACGTCGATCTGGTGGAAGCCGTGGAGCAGGCATTCGATTATCGTGGCGACGTGTCGCTTGAATTGGCCTCCGGTCGAACGGTTGAAGGGTATGTGTCGAATCGTGATGCGACTGCGGTTTCCCCGTTTCTTCACCTGTATCCGAAAGATGCATCCGACCTCCAAGTCATTCTGTATGCCGACATCAAAGCCATCAGTTTTACAGGAAAAGACACGGCCTCCGGGAAGTCGTGGGAAGCATGGGTGACGAAAAAGGAGGCGCAACGTCGTGCAGAGACAGAGCAAGCTTCCGCTGAGGCGAGAGCCCGCGGGCACTTGTGAGCAAGCCGGGATTTCCGTTGCGCGAGCAAGCATGCTGTCTATGGTAATTCAGTAGACAGGAAAGAAATGTCCTTGAGAAACGGATGTTTGCTGACCCTGTGCAATTATTGACAAAGAAAATCATCTATGTTAGAAGGGTTCGCCCTAAAGCCATGGATTTGTGTTTAATGAACAATTTCGACGGCTCGGGGAGGCGTAGACGTGTGCAAGCAGGGAATGTGACTGCCGAATCGGTTCGAAAACGCATTGTTCAGGTCGTCTGTTTTTTTCTAGCGGTAGTCGGGTGGAAAATAGTGGCGATCATGCCTCTGGCGCACGCCGAACACGAAGTCGATCATCGATTTATCGTCGAAGGATATATCTGCGCCGCGGATGGACGGCCCATGGCGAATCAAGAAGTCATGGTGAAAGATACGCGTATATCGTTGGGTAAGACGACCTATACGGATAGTGATGGGTTTTATTCCGTAACCTTGCATTTACATAACGAGAATCAAGGCGATCCCATCCTGGTGGCGGCCGGTGATCGCGAGCAACGGCTTACGGCAAAGTTTGATGCCAAAGATATGAAGGCAGAGCGAAAGATGAACGTTCATTTTGGCTCTGGATGTGAGGGGGCGCATTCCGGTCCTGGACGATGGGTGTATTACAGTGTCGGCTTAGGCCTTGCCGGTGTGGCGGTGATTGCAGGGGCTAGAATGATTCGGAAACAGCGTCGGCCAGCGAGGCGAGGCAAACGCCAACGGAACTAACCGCATCGCGGCGATGTCCGTCGTCCGATCGCTATTCCGAAGCGGACCCCATAGGGTACAGTCGCACGTTGTCAGGTGGCGCTTTTGCTCCAGGCCTGGCCTGAGCGAAAGCGTTTTTTTGTTGACATAAGTATCAAGTGAAAATATTTATGATCATGCGGTGGAGGAGAAAGGAGCGGGTTGCCTGAATGAAGCGTTTAGCGTGGACACAGAGGGTGCTGTTATTCGGTATGGCGGGAGTGGGCTTGACGGTTCTTGGCTGTGGCGGCGAGGGAGGCGGTGAAGGTCCCATCGTGGCTCCGCCCGCGCCTCCTGCAGAGTATGCCGACAAGCATATGCCGGCAGGTTGGTGGGCCGATGAAGCGAAGGCCGAAGAAGGGCACAAGTTGTTCATCGGTGGAACGAATCCGGACGTGAATTGTGCCAGTTGCCATGGCAAAGACGGCAAGCCGGTCAAGGCGGGCGCCCGCGACTTCCGTGTGACTGACCGCATGCATCTGTATTCGGATTCCGTGTGGTTCTGGCGGATTTCGGAAGGCGTGCCGAATACAAAAATGAAACCCTGGAAGAGCAAGCTTTCGGAAGAAGATCGCTGGAAGCTGGTCCTCTTTGAGCGCAACTTCGGCCTCAAGGGCAAGGAATACGACCCTGCAAAGAAGGAATGGGTGGCCATCGGCAGCGCCGCTCCGGCCTCGGCCAGCGCAACGCCGGCCCCGGCTCCTACCGAGGGGGCAGGTGCACCCGCGGCTGCAGGCAAGTAATCTTTCCATTCTCGTAGGGGACGGTAAGATATGAAGAACCGTTGGCGTCAGAGTCTTCTGATCATGTTGGGGTTATTTGTCGCGCTCGGGACGGCGGCCTATGCCCAAGTTCCGAGCGCGCCCTCCGTTGAATTTCCCTATACGGGAAATCGGACGGGCGTGTGGATCGTAGCGCAGCTTCATATCCTCTTTGCCGGATTTATCCTCGGCGCGCCGATCTTTATCGTAATTTCGGAATGGCTCGGCTATCGAAAGCAAGACCCGCGGTATGATCGATTAGCCAAAGAGGTCACGAAGGTCACCGTGATCCTCTACAGCATGACGGCGCTGACCGGCGGCTTGTTCATCTTCGTCCTGTTGGCGACCTATCCGCAATTTACGACCTGGTTGATCAACCACTTCTTTCTCATTTTCGCCGTCATCTATCCTCTGCTCTTCATCGGCGAAACGATTGTCCTGTATCTCTATTTTTACTCCTGGGATGCGCTCAAGGGGGAGAAGAAGGGACGCCACATCGCCATTGGC
>DATEPO010000337.1:0-3027 GCA_035273145.1 Nitrospiraceae bacterium | reverse complement strand
CTCATGCGGCACGGGTTCTCTGTGCTGGAGGCGGGATGTGGAGAGGAAGCCATACGCGTCAGCAGAGAGTGCGCCCGGCCGATCCATCTTTTGCTCGTGGACGTGATCATGCCGGGGATGAGCGGGGTCGAATTGGCGCCTCAGATTATGGCCTCGCGTCCCGACATGAAAGTCATTCTCATGTCGGGATATGGCGACGATCAAGTGTTCCTCAACGCGGCGCTCAATCCCAATACACCGTTCTTCCACAAGCCGTTTACCATCGAGGCGCTCATCCGCAAGATTGAGGAACTGTTGGCCGTCTCTCGATAGCAAGCAGTTCTCTCGTTCGTCTTTCTTCAGCAGGTTGCCTGCTCACCCGCACAATGTTACCCTTCCGTCTCGTCATCCATCATCTGTGTTCATTATGCTGAGACAAGCCGGAATTCTCTGCCTGACGATGGTGCTCTCCGGGTGTGCCGTGGCGTACACTTTTGTCAACTCGGAGGGAAAATTGGACCGCTTATCCCCCTCGATGTCGAAGGATCAGGTGGTGACCAACATCGGGAAACCGGATCTCGTGCTGCGTGACGACGGGCGTGTCACGGTGTGGCAGTACAATTTGAACGCGAGCCGGCAATGGCTCTATGAACTCTCGTTGTGTCCCGTCTCGGTGTTCGTCGGCGGCTGCATCTTTTACCCGTTCACGAACTGGGTCGCCACCAATCAACGAGAGCATCCGGTTCATCTCATTCTCATCAACGATCAATTGTGCGTGTGGGGGCCGCCGCTGGCGCTCTTACAAAAACGGAAAGGGTGCACGGGCGCGAGCATGATTACCGACGTCGTTCCGAACGCGCAAAACCGGGAGATTTATCCCGCGACTGCCGGGTATGGACCCATTAACAGCCAAACGATCGATCAGTATCGCAGCATGGCGGTGATGACGTTTGCAGATGCGCCGGATGCGCCTGGGACGGGCGCCAAGGTGTCGGCCATCGTGACCAACTTATTATTGGACCTCGACATCGCCATCGTGGAGCGAGCGAAACTGGCGCAGGTCTTTGAGGAACAAGTCGTGCAGCTCAAGTACTCCGATGAGGCCCATGCGTTACGTATCGGCAAAATTGCCGGCGCGAAAGCCATCGTTGTAGGCGAAGTACAGCAGTGGGAAAGTACCGGGTCCGACAAAACGGCCAAGGTTTCGTTGACGCTGCGCATGATCGACGTCGAAACGGGCCAACTGATCTTTGATGGAGATGGTCACTCGAATGATCCCATCAGCGTCACTCCGGATAATCTCGCCCGGCTTATTGCCCATCGCATCATCACGAGATTCGGAATTAAAGCGGGGATCATCGGAACGGGGCGCATCGGCGTCATCTGGGATTGGAGAGAATGGCCGAATTCGCACGTCTATCTGGTGCAAGAAATCTCCAACGGCTCGCCCGCCGATAAAGCCGGCCTCAAAGTGGGCGACGCGGTGATCGCCTGCAATCATGTCCCGTTTGACTCAATTCAGACAGAACACCAAGCCAAGCGTACGTGTCAAATCGACGCCGGGCAACCCCTGCCTTTGGAGATCCTTCGAGGCGATCAACGCTTGGATCTCCAGCCGATCGCAGAACGCCGCCCCGGGATATAGCCGGCCGAACGTTGCTGCCTGCTGACTTTGAGGATGAAACAGCCCTCAAATGTAACCCAGTCAAATTGACTGCTAACGACGCCTGTCCTTCATCGCGCGCTCGACTTCTCGCCCCGCATCACGGCTTTTGATTGCCTCTCGACGATCATACTGTTTCTTGCCTTTGGCCAGCGCGATCTCGATCTTGGCCTTTCCTTGAGGACTGAAATAAATGCGGAGCGGCACGATCGTGAGCCCCTTTTGCTGCGTTTTACCCAACAGCTTGCTGATTTCTTTGCGATGGAGAAGCAACTTTCGTGGGCGCAGAGGATCGTGGTTCATAATGTTGCCGTGGCTATACGGCGTGATGTGGCAATTGTGCAGAATCACTTCCTCATGATCCACACTGGCATAACTGTCGCGCAAATTGACCTTGCCTTCGCGCAAGGATTTGACCTCCGTCCCCCGCAAGACGATACCGGCCTCCATCTTTTCTTCAATGGCATAATCGTGAAACGCCTTCCGATTCGTCGCGACGACTGTTTCTGTTTGTTCCTTCCGCATCGTGGCCATGATAGCACGAGACGCGCTTTCATCCTATGTCACGCTTGACCAGATCGTTTGTGCCCCATAAGATAGCCGCATGCCTGTATGGTCTTCACTGACACCCATCGCGTCTGCCCTCGATGATCTTGCCCAACGCTTCGGGCTCAGCGTGAAACTGTTGGAACATCGGCTGCAGCGGCAGTGGCCGGCGATCGTCGGTCAGCATGTGGCCGCGCACACACGGCCTGAGTCGATTCGATTCAAGAAACTCTATGTGATCGCCGATTCGTCGGTGTGGGTGCAACAGTTGGCGTTTCTCAAGCCGTCCTTGCTCGAAAGCATTAACACCTCGGCGGGAAGCTTAATCGTGACGGATATTGTCCTGCGCGTGGGAGAAGTGCTCCACGAGTCGACTGAGGCCCATGATCCAACGAACGTCTTGATGAAGGCCTGCCCTACGCACTCGCTCTCTCAGGACGCCCTGACCGAAGTGCGCCGCCATGCTGAGGCTGTCGAAGACCTTGAAATTCGTGCCCGCCTAATAGAGGTCATGGCCCGCGCTCTGGCGAGGTGATGTAGCTGAAGGAGTCTCACTGATCGGTCCTGAGAACAGCACACGAGATAACGCCGCCGTCGCAGGCCTGTCTTTCATATTGATTCCGTCAATCGGTCCAATCCGGCCTTCCTCCCCCGACTCATCCAAGTGATAGTACCCTCGCACCGCTTTCTCAAATGCTTCCCGCAAGGACATATCTTCGGGTAAATTGGAGTGGCGTGCGGCCATATACCGATGCAACATATTGGGCTCAGCCCACGCCTCATGCGTAAACACGTAAATCGTGATCCGTCGATAATGCCCTGCCGGATCGTCCGGAGTG
>DATEPO010000336.1:0-7859 GCA_035273145.1 Nitrospiraceae bacterium | reverse complement strand
CAGGGCACGAAGCGTCTCAGGCGTAAACGGCTTTTGAAGAAAGTGTGGGACCTGTACGTCATACCCCATTGCCGCCAACTCGGCCACGGAGTATGCGGACATTTGTACGGGCACCCCAGGCGTGCACACGTGCTTTAGAAGAGGCAATAACCGTGCGCCATTGCCTTCTTGGGCGGTAGTCGACCCCAAGGGGATCGATCCCGGACTGGCTAAGACCACATCGGCCAGCATGCATACGATGCGGTGGCCATGCAACTGCACAAGGTTCGCTGCTTTCACGCTGGTATCACAGCAGATGACCTGGAATCCAACCCGTTCCAGCGTATGTCTGCAAAGTTCGCCAATTGAGTAATCATCATCAATGACCAGCGCCAATGGTGGTAACTTAGACCGTGCTGTCGTGGTACAATCCTTTCGTCCGTTACGCTTTAAATGTACACCGACCTTACATAGCGCCGCGGTTAAATCCAGAACTACCATAGAAGAATGCGGCCACCATACACGGTCACGAGATATCCAAGGAAACCGAGTGGCCATAGGGCAGTAAGAAGAATAACCGCGAGGAGTGATTTGAACAGTAACGCGTCAGTATCGACATTGATGAGCGACGTGATATTGATACCCCTACTCATAACTCCCTCTTTTTTTAGTTTGCCATCGTCCAGTTCCGAGCTTTGCGAATACTGTACTCAGAAACCATGCCAGTTTTGTGTCAAACGAAATTCATGAGTTGCGAGAAGCGGACGCGACAATTGAACGATTGTGTCTGAGGCATGTCTCATCATGAGACACGTCCGGAACAGCTTGGGTGTGCATGATGGCGTTCATGAGGTTTAGGATGGGGGAACGTATTCCCTCTGCTACCCGTTACCTAGAAAGAAGTTCGCACCGACATTCATAACGGATGCATAATTCTCAGTCTGGAGGATTCTCGCCGCGAGTGGAGCCCCTCGAATGAATTATGCGGTGCTGATGAATAAAGTGGCTATCCACTATCATCTGATCCCGCGTGGTCATGCGGAGACGAGGTCCGCAGCAGACTGCCGTGGGATCATCTCATGAACGTGCTGACGTTCGGGAGCGACCAGGTGCGAGATTGCGTTTACCCGGCTTCGGACAGCGGTTCAGCAACGTTATAATAAAGTTAAATGGTATAAGGGTAAAAGCGATAGTGAATGGCTGGATTGCGATGAAGCCTCAGGATGCGGCCCGGGCCTTTCGGTCAGGTTAGAAGCTTGATCGCTCCGACTCTTCTTTCCTTATAAACAAGGAAGACTTGCCAGCATACCCCCCATTGTTTTTAGCATGGCGAGCCTGTTCAGAAATCCATCACACCATGTCTCTAAAACGCCTGGCATCTCATCAGGCGGCATCGAACCCTATTGCCATTCGCAGAACGGTTGATTCTTGAATGTTCGTATGAGACGCGGATATCGGTTATAAAAGGGGGTAGTACTTGTTCGGCGGTTTCTACAATCGTCCGTCCTCCTGAAAGAAGAAGGCGCCTTGCGCGCACGTCCTCGACGACGCCGGCTGCCCTCGGACACCCGGGTACGCTCGACGAATGTCGTCGCCGCGAATGTCCTCAACCGGACGTTCGTAGCCGCCTCGGCGAATCGCAAATGGGTCGCTGACTTTACCTACCTCTGGACCGCCGAAGGCTGGCTCTATGTCGCCGCGGTCATGAATCTCTTCTCGCGGCGGGTGGTGGGCTGGTCCATGAGTGCGACGATGCCAGCCCAGCTCGTGACCGATGCCCTCGTGATGGCGATCTGGCGGCGGGGCCGGTCTCACACCGTCCTGCACCATTCCGATCGCGCCAGCCAATATACGAGTGAGCCCTTTCAGCGACTCCTGGCGGACCACAGTGTCACTTCAGCATGAGTCAGGCGGGCAATGTCTGGCCGGAGCCAGACAGTTCGGGGTGGATGTCTAAAGTTCTCTAACGGGCGGGAGATCAGGGTAGGTCATTTCTTTCTGGCATCTGAACGAGTACAGTTTTACGGGACTGACGCAAGTTCTTCGCCTCGCGCATCAGCGCTTTGGATTGCAGGATGGTATTCGCGCTATTGAGTCGTGCCGCATAGCAACTCAACAACACCATCTCAAAGCCATTAAACTCGCCGTTTTCATTAATCTGCTGCAGCAGCACGTCAGCAGCGCGAATAAATTCACGGACCTGCTTCCTTACCGACTCCATTGGAATTTCCATCGGCTCCTCATTAGTAATGATAGGGCCTACTACCCAACTCCCGCTGGCAGCGCTCCCGCGTCGTTTCCCCAGAAGGCGAGAGCTCGACGGCGAGACAACTCAACCAGCGACGGATGACCAGCACTACTTCATCGCGATCTAAAGGCTTCCGAAGCACCACGTTGACTCATTGCGTGTGCGCCTGCTCGTCCATGGATTCTTCAATGCAGCCCGTAATTAGATGATGTGCTGCTGGGGATCGCCGTTTTGATCCGCCGAATGACTTTCAGGCTACCCTGATGCGGCATCTTTAAGTCGCACACTACGATGTCATAGTGTCCGTCTCGTACCTTTGCGGCAATGTTGTCTGGTGATGCTTGAACGACCGCAGGATGAAGACGGTACGTCAGCATGTCGCATAGCACCTGTAGCAAGAGACGATCATCATCCACTGGCAGGATTCGAGGAACAGCATTGGACATACGGACTCCTTGACCCCATCGTGCACGGTCACCACTTCGATTGGTATCAGCAGAGGGGAATGGATGGCTTAGTCTGATGCCTTAGTGGGTAGAGCTATGTATAGGTATAGTCCAGGGCTTATTAATCCTTCGTGATACAAGCGCCTCATCGCTCCTGCTGGCCGAACATTTCCAGGGAACGTCTTATTGATGCTTTCCGCGATGGTTCAGCAACGATATCGGGGAAATGTTTGGCTCCGCAGTCGGGACACATGCCGTGACTAAAGTCCACCTCAGTTCTGGCGGCAATATACCGCTCCACTTGCTGCCAGTACCCTTTATCATCGCGGATGTTCTTACAATAGCAACAGATAGGCAATAATCCGTGAAGCACTTTGACATCTTCTTCGGCTCGCTTTCTTACGACGGATAGCATGACCGTCGCCCCAATGACGATGAGGGCGTATGCACGGTTCGTGACGGCATCCCAGAACGCGCCGGGTGGGGATAACAGAAATCCAATCGCAACCAGGATGGAAGAAAAGGTCGCGATGCCCATGACGGCGAATGACTGTTTGGGCGACGACCAGAGCGCCAGAAAGACGACCGGGACAAGATAGAAAAACGAAATACCTGCCCCTAGCGGAACGACGAGATCAAAGCCGAATACGGCGACCACAAGGAGATACGCCGTTGCGATATGCACCATACCGAGCGTCTCATTGGGAGAGGGCAGAAGACCTTGTCGTCCCGCTACGGCACCCTGTTCCCTCTTTCCATAAATGTGTCGTGGCATGTTTAAGGTGTAGCAGGCACTCTAATTTCCCGGTAGAGGTCAAACCACTACATCAAGGTATGCGAATGGCCCTAGCCGCTTCATGCACCCCGGTATAATTCGCTAGAACGCTTCTTCTGAACATGCCTACAGAACCGTTTCACCGTTCATGAAATCTCCCACTGGACCTAAAGCGTAAAACGGCTGAAAATCCGCCTTGGCGTTTAAGAGGCATCCCAAACGACAAGTGAATATTTTTTCGGGTATCCAAGGGAAATCTCGTGAATGGTCGCTTGTGTGGGCAGCAAGTAACTGGCTCGCGCGACGTCGAACCGGTGTCAGCTTTTCGCCTAACGTATTGGGGGAACGCAGGGCAGTCTATAGGTATCCGGCAATCATGCCGTTCGCGCGACGGATGAGCCACTCCCGGAGACGCTCCTGACAGCCCGCACTCATACAGACAAACTCAGCTCCGCTCCGTGTGCCGTATGCCCAGCGCACGGTCGCAATCGCGACGACGGGGTCTACAAGTCCGAGATGAAACAGAAGCGTGACCGGGTCATGTAGCGCAAAGGCGGTATCAGTTTCCAGCGTGCACCCTGCCTGGGACAAGGAGACAAGGAAGCCTCGACCGGAGGCAACGGTGGCGCGGTATGTCATGGGCGACATGAGGGTAAAGCGCCGAGTAAGCCGTCGATTCTCCATAGCGTCTAACTCTCACCGTAATCCGTGCCAGATCTTTTTGTGGTGGCACATCCCTTCGTTCTATTGTACTAGGACGATAACCTACGTCAACAACCCATAGCGACCGCGCGGAGAGAGTTGTTCATGGAACGGTAAGGCGGCTCATTGGAGCGAATACCTTACGCTCAAGTGCGGACGAGATACACCAATGTACTTAGGTGAGCGCCCGATCTTGACTGTAATCCTATAACCTACATAATTGTCCTTGAATACAAATCAACACGCGGCTGAACATGACTTCTTGTCCACGCTGTCACAATCTCCTCATCCGCACCCCGTTGGAAAAGCATGATTCTGGACTGCGATGGTTGTATGTCTGGCGATGTATCGGCTGTGGCAACAGGATAGATTCGATTATCCTACGCCACCAAACGGCCGTCCCGGATAGGGGGACAAGGGCCAACCGTCGATGAAGACGCACCGTGGCATATCAGCATTGGGGTATTTTTGGCTCCGTCACCGGGCGGTACCCATATGTAGAAGAGAGGAATCTGTCCTGTGATGTACCCATCTGCGACACGGGCTGATAATGTCCGGTGAAGCGACGGCCATGATGCGAGACATTCTGGCCTGGCTTGAGCTACTCGCCTTGCACAAAGGCGTCGCCTTCAGGCCCCGTCATACTGTTGTACGACAGGGAGCATCGTGGGCCGCCGTCCGGCGTCTGCCCAAAAACTCCACATAGGCATGCAACCCTGACTGTAGAAAGAGGGACACAGATGAGCGTCATTCTCGTCTCATCGGATGTGGACCTCCAAGCCATCCTCATGGACCGTCTTGTACCTCATGGCTATACCGTCCTCGCTACTGACGACGCTGAAACAGCCGAGCAGTTGGCCCGTCTGCCGGGCGTGAGGAGTGTCCTGCTTGATCTGGATGCCAGCCCCGTCCATGCCACGACGTTTCTGCGGTGCCTTCAACAATACTGTCCGAAGGTCCGAGTCATTGCGCTATCCATTCGGGCTCAGCTCGGCCGGGCGGCGCTTCAGGCCGGGGCCAGCCGGTACGTCGTGAAGCCTCTCGACCTCCCTACGGTAATCATCGAGCTTTCGCAATGTGGTGGGTAAGGTTGCTAGCGACGCGTGTGCAGGAGAGGAATCGATGCGTGCTTAGGACTTACTGCGTGGCTTATGGCACAAATAGGTCTTAGAAGACGGAAACTGCATCGGACGCTTTCGGAGTCTCTTGCTGCGTCGATCCAGCGAGACAAGGAGCCCGCACTACCGAGAACCATCACGATCAGTTCAGGGGGATGATGCCTCGGGTTCCTAACGGCGTGTGTCACGTCCCGGTGATAGAGTCTAGCCTTCCCCTGTCGGCTCGTTTCATTTCACGAGACAACACCCTTCCGGCTCTTTATACAGCAACTTCAATGCTCGGGTAGGGTGAACCAAGTACCGCTAAGTGATTTGAAAGTGCCCTAGATGACAGAGCCAAATGCTCAATGCGAATCCATAGCAAGCCAGCCGATTTTCATGGCTTCGAAAATCCCTCTCGGCATTTATGGCCCTCCCCAACGTGAAGCGACGGGCCGTTTTTGGGGTGCCGGGGGTGCAGCGTTGGTGTTATTAGAGTGTTAAGGAGAGGGCCAAACGAGGCGGAAGAGCGACCACACAAACAAGGTGGACGAAGCAAGCCGGATGGTAAACGCGAATGGTGAGAACCTGGCCGATTCGCGGCGATGTGAGGAAGCCGTCATAGCCGTGAATGAAACTCATAGAGGTGACGATCCGCTCCTGGTCCGGTTCCTCATAGGGGACAGAGGCTAAGGAGAAGGCCGACTAGCAATTTCGGTATCTTTTCGGTAACTATCCGCCGCATCCGCCGAATCTCTAGTTCAGCACCAAGTAAGGAGAAAGAACCGATGAAGCTCCACGGCTATTTCACTGGTCGCATTGCATCGGCAGTAGGCAGTCGTGGCCTTCTCCTCATGGCGTTGTTTGGGGCTGGCTGTATCGGTAGCCTCCCGGCGACGACTCAGACAGGCAAGGTACAAGAAGTCGTCATCGGAACATCGGTGTCGCCATCGGAGATGACGCTGGCGCTGGGCGACGAAGTTCGCTGGGTCAATCGCCAAGGTGGCCCGGTCAGCATTGTGTTCTTGACCCCGATTCAGGAGCAAGTGAACTGTGAGCGGGGCTTCGGGCTGGCCGGAGTGACGAACGCCACATGGCTGGCTCCAAACAAAGGGATCAGCTTGTGTTTTGCGGCCCCGGGAACAATCCGCTATACGATTCATCTCGATACTCCGACTCCCGCAGGCGAGTTCAATATCTTGGGTATCCTTCATATTGAAAAGACCTGATCCTGAACAAGGTGATTAAAGGTGATTAAGTGAAGCTCCGTTCGCGTGCATCCTTCTCCTTCAACAGACTCACTACTTCAGCCGTCTTCGCATCTTTCCAAGCCTGAGATATCACTGTTGAGCCATGATTGAAGATGGTGTACAGTGCCGCCGTAACTTCGCTTCAGTGAAGTACGGTTGACGGTTGCACAACCATTTTTCAGACAGTATCGCCTTCTGCCAACGAGAGGAGAACGTATGAACAATCTCGTCGCCATCGCTGTCGTGCCCTTATTCTTTGCCAGCCTCGCAATGGCAGAGAGCGCCACGCCGCAACAGCAGAAGATGAAAGAGTGCAATGCAGAAGCGAGCTCCAAGACGCTGAAGGGCGAGGAGCGGCAGGCGTTCATGAAATCCTGTTTGTCGGCAAAAGCTCCCGAGCCCATGAAGAAAGCGACGCCGCAACAGGAGAAAATGAAGGCCTGCAATAAAGAGGCGGGCGAGAAGCAGTTGAAAGGGGACGAGCGGAAGAAGTTTATGAGTACGTGTCTGTCGGCGTGATATTCGGCTTACAGCACTAGCTATAAGGATTCTTGCTGCAGCGTTCATAGCTTCCTCGCTATTTTCTTATATTCGTGAATTGTCAGTATGCTGAAAGATGACCTCGCTCGCGCCTTCCTCACGACGCAGTCCTTTAAAACAAGCCCAGCCGGCTTTCAATTAGCCTCCGGCGTTCGGAGTCCCTATTATGTCGACTGCCGCGTGCTCATGGCGCACCCCGGTCCTCGATCGCTTGTCGCACAACTTGCCGCGACGATGATTCAGAATCTCACGCTCGATTGCCTCGGAGGCTTAGAGATCGGAGCCATCGCCATCGCCACAGCCATTTCCGATCAAGGCTATCGCAGCCTACCCAAACGAGAGTGGCGCACCTTTGTCGTGCGCAAACAAGCCAAAGATCATGGGACAGAAAAATTGATCGACGGAGCCGTTCAGGCCGGTGATCGTGCACTAATCGTGGATGATGTTTTGACCAGCGGCGGCTCAGTGATCAAGGCTGTGACCGCCGCGCGCGAGGCGGGACTCAACGTTTCTCACGCCCTCGTGATCGTCGACCGCGAAGAGCAAGACGGCCGCGCAAAAGTCGAAGCCCTCGGTGTGAGACTGCTCAGCTTGCTGACGATTAAAGATCTCGAAGCAGTCCAGCGATAAGCTTCGCTGCTGCCCTTTTTCTGCCCTTCTTTCTTCACACATGTGCAAGCCGGGGAAATCGCCGAGGTGGTTTTTCCTGAGCGTGTCCAGGGGGCATATTCCGATTGTGCGGCCTGCATGAGCACAGAAACACCTCGTCGATTGTCCTCTCTATTTCTTCTCCTTGCACTCAAACTCTATTCCCCATCGCCG
>DATEPO010000335.1:0-12444 GCA_035273145.1 Nitrospiraceae bacterium | reverse complement strand
TGTGGGGAAATCCACTCTGCTTAATGCTTTAACGGGCAGCCATGTCTCGGCTCAGGATCGCCCATTCGAAACGCTCGATACTGCCAGCCGCCGTCTGCGCTTTCCTCATGACCGCGAGGTCATCATTACCGACACGGTTGGATTCATCCGAGATCTTCCCAAAGATTTGCTGGGAGCTTTCCGTACGACGTTGGAAGAGCTGCAGGATGCCGATGTGCTGTTGCATGTTGCGGACGCCGGTTCGCGGGATCTCGATGGTCAGATTCACGCGGTCGAAAAAACGCTGTCCGACCTCGATCTCAATCATATCCCGCGCCTCTTGGTCCTCAATAAGATCGATCGGCTCCAGGCAAGCGACGTCGAAGCCCTGCGCAAACGGTATCAAGCGGCTGCTATCTCAGCCCTCCGTCCCGAAACATTCGGTCCCTTGATTGAGTGCCTGGAACGATCGCTCGATTATCAGAGGACTCAAGGTGGAGGCATGGATTCCAATCCGGTCAAGCGGTCGGTTGCCGTTCTGGAAAATGCCGCCGGCTCTTAGCCGCTGTTGAGGCAACATGAGAACCGGCAAAGAGCGATCGTCGTCCACTCGCTCCATAAAGCAACGAGTGGCTCGAATTCTCTCCAAACTCCATCATGCCATGCCGAATGCCACCGTGGAGTTGGACCACCGAAATCCCTTGCAGTTACTCATCGCGACGATCTTATCGGCTCAATGCACCGATCGACGAGTGAATCAAGTGACCCCGGCCCTCTTCAGTCGGTATACGGACGCGGCAGACTATGCCAAGGCCGATCCTACCGAGCTGGAAGCCATGATCATGCCCACCGGGTTTTATAAAAGCAAAGCGCGCAGCGTCATCGGTACCGGCAAGATGTTGTTGGAGCGATTCGGCGGGAAGGTGCCGCAGACCATGGAAGAATTGGTCCAACTGCCCGGGGTAGGCCGTAAAACGGCCAACGTGCTCTTGGGTCATTGTTTCGATCTGCCCGCCGTTGTGGTCGATACGCATGTGAAGCGAGTGGCGCATCGACTGGGGCTGACAGCGAGCGAGGACCCGGAGGTAATCGAGCAGGATTTGCAAGGGGTGATTCCTCTTGAGCAGTGGACCTCCGGATCTGAATTGCTCTTATTGCATGGCCGCTATGTCTGTGTGGCGAAGCGGCCGAAGTGCGAACAATGTCCGATCTATACGGAGTGTCCATGGGAAGGGAAGCGACCGCGATGCTGATCAGCATGACCGGTTACGGACGAAGCGAAGAAGCGTGGTCCGGCGGGACGGTGACGGCCGAACTGCGATCCGTGAACCATAGATTCTGCGAGATCGTCGTCCGTCTTCCCAAAGTGCTCTCTTCGCTGGAAGAGGAGCTGAAGCGCATGATCCAACAGCGTTGTGCGCGAGGCCGAGTCGAGCTGACGGTCTCAATATCAGGGGGCAAAGATGCCGGCAAACAACTGAGTCTTGACCAGGCCTTAGCAAGGCAGTACCATGGCTTGCTTCGCGATCTGAAGAAGCAGTTGCGTTTAAGCGGTTCGATTGATGTCGCCATGCTGGCCGGATATCGCGATCTCATTACGGTCAGCGATCGTCCCCTCGATGAGGAAGGTTTGCTTCAAACCGCTAAGCGAGTCACGGTGAAGGCCCTCTCGATACTCGATCAGATGCGCCGCCGGGAAGGCGCGGCGCTGACGAAGGATGTGATGCATCGACTGAACATCGTGCGTGAAGAAATTGGAGGTGTGGAGCAACGAGCGCCGCATGTGGCGCAGGAGTATTTCCTGCGTTTGAAAGCGCGCGTGTCCAAGTTAGCCGAATTGCCTGAGCTGGATGAAGGGCGACTTTCCCAGGAATTGGCGCTGTACGCGGATCGCTGTGACGTTTCCGAGGAAGTGACACGGCTCGATTCGCATCTCTCCCAATTTGAAACGACGTTACAGACCGAGGAGCCGGTTGGCCGGACGCTTGATTTTCTTCTTCAAGAAATCGGCCGAGAGGTCAACACAATCGGCTCGAAGGCCAATGACGCCGATATCGCCATGCATGTCGTGAGGCTGAAGGGCGAGTTGGAGAAAATTCGAGAGCAAGTGCAAAACATTGAATGAACGGACGTTAATCGTGAATCGTTAAACGCAAGATCAAGGTGCCGGGCGATTAACGAATAACGGTTAACGAATAACGAATCATGGAACGTCGTGGTGTCTTATTCGTCGTGTCTGCCCCCTCCGGCGCCGGGAAAACGACGCTCTGCAAGGAACTGGCGGCGCGCGTTCCGAACCTGAAGCATTCTATTTCCTATACCACCCGGTCTCCTCGGCCTGGCGAAGTCCATGGACGGGAGTATTTTTTTGTCGATGCGCGCTACTTTCAAAGCCTCGTCGAGCGGAATGAATTTGCTGAGTGGGCGCAGGTCTATGGCCAGCGATATGGAACGCCCCGCACGCCGTTGATCGAGATGATGGACAAGGGGATCGACGTGTTGTTGGAGATCGACGTGCAAGGGGCCCGGCAGATAAAAAAAACCTTCGAGGATGCCGTCTATCTGTATATTTTGCCCCCTTCGATCGAGGCCTTGCGAGTGCGACTCCAGCAGCGGGGCGGAGATTCTACTGAAGAGATCCAGCGACGATTGCAGAAGGTCCGCGAGGAAATGTGGAGCTATCGGGAATACGATTATATTGTTAAAAACGACGATATGACGCACGCGATTAGGGAACTTGAGGCCATCGTGCTGGCAGAACGGATTAAAACCAAGCGCGTCGATGTGCAGTGGCTCGAAGAGAATTTTATCCGCGACAAGGAACTCCATGTACGGAGTGCCGACGATCAGTCTGAATGAAAAGGAGAGAACGACGATGATGGACATGCTGGCCTTACTGCCGGAAAACAGCAAAAATCGATACGATTCCCGCCACCGCCTCGTGATTGCCGCCTCGCAGCGAGCAAAACAAATCATGCAGGGGTCGCGGCCGACGATCTCGACGAAATTCACGAAAGAGACCACAATGGCGATCGATGAAATGGTGCAGGGACGCCTGGAGTTCCTGACCGGCACAGAAGCCCGTCAAGCCATGAAGGATCTTAAGCGCAAACGGGAGAGTGAATTCGAGCGGATCGCGGCGACGGGCACGCTCTTGGGAGAGGATGCCCGAGAGATTAAGAAAGAACTGAGCGTCTATGTGGATGACTCCCCGAAGGTACAAGAGGAGGAGCCTGAAGCCCCTGCGGGGCCTGAGCCGGGTACAGAGGAATAGCCGTTTCTATTGCGATGAAACTGTTCGGGGCGCGAATCCTGCTCGGTGTCAGTGGAAGCATCGCTGCCTACAAGGCGGTCGGGCTCTTGCGCACATTCATCCAAGAAGGGGCCGAGGTCTTCGTAGCCATGACAGAATCGGCCGCACGATTTGTCACTCCACTCACATTCGAAGTTCTGTCTCGGCACCCTGTGGCCACGAGTCTCTTTGGGGCCGGTCAAGACATGGCCCATCTGACCCTTCCGGAACGCGCCGATGTGATCGTCATTGCTCCGGCGACCGCCAATCAACTGGCGAAATATGCAATGGGATTAGCGGACGATCTGCTCAGTACGATGACGCTCACCGCGACCTGTCCGCTGATTCTGGCACCCGCGATGGACGGAGGCATGTGGGATCATCCGGCCGTTCAGGGAAATGTACGCGTGTTGCGTCAGCGAGGAGTGACGGTTCTCGAACCGGAGGAAGGTCCGCTCGCGTCAGGTAAGGTTGGAAGAGGGCGTTTGACGGAAGAAGGTGTGATCGTCGCCGCGATCGAAGCGGCGCTGACACCGCAGCGCGATTGTGCCGGACAGCGCGTGCTGATTTCGGCAGGACCGACACAAGAGGCGATCGATCCCGTTCGATTTATTTCGAATCGCTCGTCGGGGAAGATGGGCTATGCGTTGGCTGAAGCAGCGCGAGCGCGCGGGGCGGAAGTGATCTTAGTGACCGGGCCAACGGGGTTGCCGGTCCCTTCGGGTGTCGAGCCGGTGCAGGTCTGCACCGCGGAAGAGATGACCAAGGCCATGCTTTCACGGCTGTCCTGGTCGACGGTGGTAATTATGGCAGCGGCCGTGGCGGATTTTCGTCCTAAACGCCCCTCATCGAAGAAGATTAAAAAGGGCGGCACGGCATGGCAGCACTTGGAACTGGAACCGACGGATGACATTCTGACAATGTTGGCTCAACAACGTTCCACACAACTGATTGTGGGATTTGCCGCTGAGACAGAAGCAGTGGCGGAACAGGCCGCAGAGAAGTTGCAGCGTAAGGGGCTCGATCTCATCGTCGGCAACAATGTGGCCTCAGCAGGGTCGGGCTTTGGCTCCGATACCTCCGCCGCGGTATTGATCGATCGTCAGGGACGAACCATAGCGCTTCCCATCATATCAAAACGCGCATTGGCCGATAAGATTATGGACGCCGTCAAGGCGCTTCGTGTGAGCGGAAAGTCAAGTTAGCGCGCCTTCGTTTTGTTCTGCTTGTCCTACTTGTTCATTCTTGGACTCCTGCAAACATCCTTCACGGTTGTCCTGAGTATGATACTCGTATGCTTGCGAATCCAGCTTCAGTCTTGACGGCGCCGTCTCACCGAACGGCAATCCGCGAGCTTGTTTGACCCCTCTGATAGGCCCTGCTAGAATGAGCGCCATTTTCTAAACTTTCTGAAATCCGGTACCGGACATCCTCGGCATATGGTCAGCATTCTCGTCCTGCATGGACCCAATTTGAATCTGCTCGGGACGCGAGAACAATCCATCTATGGGTCGCTTTCTCTCAAGGAAATTAATGCGACCATTGAAGACTTGGGGCGGCAGGAAGGTATCCGGGTGGATATCAGGCAGTCAAATCTGGAGGGCGAGTTGGTGACCTGGATTCAAGAAGCCAAGGGACAGTTTGAGGCGATCGTCATCAATCCCGCCGGCTATACGCATACGAGTGTTGCCATACGGGATGCCATTGCCGCAGTGGAGATTCCAACGGTTGAGGTGCATCTGACCAATCTCTACAAGCGTGAATCTTTCAGGCGTCGTTCCTATATTGCCGCGGTGGCGGTTGGGCAGATTTCAGGGTTTGGCCCCATCGGGTACTTGCTTGGTGTCCGGGCTGCGCTCAGCCATCTGAAATCGGCTCGCTCACCGAGACAATCGTGACAGAAGAAGGGAGACAGGTTTGTGATTTCGACCGCAGATTTTCGTAACGGATCACGGTTGCTCCTTGATAGAGAGCCGTTTTATATCGTGGAATTTCAGCATGTCAAGCCGGGAAAGGGCGGCGCCTTCGTCCGTACAAAGCTCAAGAGCTATAGGACAGGGAACGTCCTCGATCGCACGTTTCGATCGGGCGAACGGCTGGAAGAGCCGGATCTGGAAGAACGGGACATGCAGTTCTTATACGCCGCGGGTGATACGTACACCTTTATGGATACCGAGAGTTTCGAGCAATTCTCGTATGAGAAAAAGCAGTTGGGGGCCAATGCCGACCTGTTGAAGGAAAATACGATCTCAAAGATTCTGATCTACGAGCATCAACCGTTGGCGGTGGAATTGCCGATTTTCATTGAACTGAAAGTGGTGGACGGGGAGCCGGGGGTTCGCGGCGATACAGCGTCGGGTGGGACGAGACCGGTGATCGTCGAGACGGGCGCCATTATCAAGGTGCCCTTATACCTCGAAATCGGCGAGGTGATCAAAATCGATACCCGGACTCGTGCTTACGTGGAGCGCGTACGGTGAAGAAAGTCAAGCGGTCAGTACGAGCGGGAGGGATCCGTCCCTCGTCGGTTGAGGAGTCTATCACATCCAATCGTGCACGGCCGGCGAAGAACGATACCGGCCTGATGGGAGAGCACGGCCAGTCCATCCAAAGCTTTATCGATCTTTTAAAGCAACATAATTTGGCCGAGCTGGAATTCGAACGTGAAGGCTTCCGCATTCGACTCAAACGCGAATCGGCCGCCGGATCGCCGCTTGTTGCGAAATCGGACTACACGACCGGCGGCGGACCGGCGCAGGCGGACAGTCAGGCTGCCGCCGTCTCCGAACCTACAAACGGAATGGTGACGATCACCTCCCCTATCGTCGGCACATTCTATCGATCTCCTTCGCCGGACGCCGATCCCTACGTGGAAGAGGGAGATGTCGTGAAAAAAGGACAGGTCTTGTGCATTGTCGAAGCCATGAAGTTGATGAACGAGATCGAATCCGAGGTGGTTGGCCGAGTGGTCAAAATCCTCGCTGAAAGTACCAAGCCTGTGGAATACGGGCAGCCGCTGTTTCTCATCGACCCATCCCCTGCATCCTAACCCATGAGATGAATCGTGAATCGTTATTCGTTAATCGAAAGACATGGTCTTTTCAATTTCGTTTAACGAGTAACGAATAACGGTCTTTAGGAGCCGTGATTGTTTAAGAAAGTTCTCATTGCCAATCGCGGGGAAATCGCCCTCCGTGTGATACGCGCCTGTAAAGAGCTGGGCATTGCCACCGTCGCCATCCATTCGGATGTTGATGCGAATTCTCTGCATGTCCGATTGGCCGACGAGCATGTCTGCGTGGGTCCTGCCGAAGACGGGTTGAGCTATCGCAATATTCCCAATGTCCTTAGCGCGGCGGAAGTGACGGGAGCAGAGGCTATCCATCCCGGCTATGGGTTCTTGGCCGAGAACGCGCATTTTGCCGAGGTCTGCGAATCGATCGGGGTGAAATTCATCGGTCCAACTTCAGAAAACATCGCGGCGTTAGGAGATAAGGCACGTGCACGCGAGATCATGATCCGCCGCAACATCCCCGTCTTGCCCGGCAGTCCCGGTGAATTGCATAGTGAAGGGGAGGCGCTGGAAGCAGCGCGGAAGATCGGGTTTCCTGTGATTATTAAAGCCACGGCCGGCGGTGGTGGGCGCGGGATGCGCGTCGTAAACAAAGAAGACGAACTGGTGCGTGCGTTCCAAGCGGCACAGACCGAAGCCAAATCCACGTTCGGCAATGAAGCGGTGTACCTCGAGCGGTATTTCATCGAACCACGCCATATTGAAGTTCAAGTGCTGGCCGATGAACGCGGACGAACGGTGTATCTTGGCGAACGCGATTGCTCGATTCAACGACGCTATCAAAAGCTGGTGGAGGAAACGCCGTCTCCGGCCGTCGATGAGAAGTTGCGGCGAGAAATGGGCCGCGTGGCAGTTGAAGCCATCAAAGCGGTGCATTATCGCAATGCGGGCACGGTCGAATTTCTGCTGGATAAGGATCAGAACTTCTTTTTTATGGAAGTGAATGCGCGCATTCAGGTCGAGCATCCTATCACCGAAATGATCACCGGCATCGATCTCATTAAAGAACAAATTCGGATTGCGGCGGGAATGCCGCTCGCCTTTCGCCAGCAAGACATTAAGCTGACCGGGCACAGTGTCGAGTGCCGAATCAACGCGGAAGATCCGGAGAAATTCACGCCCTGCCCCGGTCTGATTACCCGGTACCGTCCGCCTGGCGGCATCGGGGTCCGCGTGGACTCGGTCATGGAATCGCACAGCATGGTCGTCCCCCACTATGATTCAATGATCGCCAAGCTGATCACACATGGACAGAATCGTGAAGAATCCCTGGCGCGCATGCGGCGGGCGCTGGATGAATTCGTCATCGAGGGCATCAAGACGACCATCCCGCTGCACCGACGAATCTTCGTGGATTCAGAATTTACCAAGGGACGCGTTTCCACCACCTTCCTAGACCGTCTGTTGGCCAACCATACGTCATAAGAATCTGTTGATTGGTTGAGCTGATAATTTATTGATCGGCCGGAACGATTTGTTGATACTCGATCTTCCAATTATCAAATCCCGCGTCAATAAATGCGCATGCCTCTCTCAAAAGTACACGGCCTCTACATCATTCTCGACCCTCACGTCGTGCGACGGCTCTCGCTGGTTGAAGCGCTGAAGGAGGCTGCGGCCGGCGGCGCTACGCTCTTTCAATATCGAGATAAGACTTCTTCCGGCAGAGCGCTCTATCATGAAGCGGAGCAGTTGCGGCAGGCGGCACGTGACGTCGGCGCGACCTTCATCGTGAACGACCGCTGCGATGTGGCGCTGGCCGTGGAGGCGGACGGCGTGCATTTGGGACAGGGGGACTTGCCGCTGTCCTTGGCGAAAGCCATCATGAGTCCTGGTGCACTCATCGGCATCTCGACGCATACGTCAGAGCAAGTGCGAGAGGCCACTGTTGGGGGCGCCCACTATGTGGGATTCGGCCCAATTTTCCCTACCACATCCAAAGCGGACCATGAACCGGTTGTTGGAATGGAAGGCCTGCGGCAAGCGCGAAAGCTGACATCGCTGCCGATGCTTGCCATCGGCGGCATAACGGTCGCCTCCGTGGAAGGTCTCATTCTAGCGGGAGCCGACGGGATTGCCGTCATGTCCGCGATTTGGGCTGCCCCGGATGTCGCCACAGCCGTGCACGGGTTTATCGAGAAGATGACACGAGCCACTCGGCCAATGAACGGATAGTCGGATCTCCGGCGATTTTCCTTACCCCCGCCATCCAATCACGCTCGCATTGTGATTCGTAAGGAAGCGGTCCAAACACTGGGACTCCACTTCGTTCTCGGATCAGATCCACGGTCGATTGAGTTTGCTGATAATTCAATTCCGTAGCAAGCTGATTCAGCACGATGCCGACGATCGGAATCGCTCGCTGCTGTAACGCCTCGATGGTGAGCAATGCATGATTGACGCCTCCTAACGCGGCCCGTCCGACGACCAGCGTAGGCAAGCCGAGAGACGCAATCAAATGCCGGACATCCATCTTCTCGGAAAGCGGTACCATGAGTCCGCCGACACCTTCCACCAAGACGACATCGCAGCCGTGGCCAAGATCCTCGCACGCCATCGCAATGCGACCGATCTCAATTGTAACTCCAGCCGCACGTGCTGCGGCTAACGGTGCCACCGGCAAGGAGAATCGGTACGGGCTGATAAGATTGATCGAAGCGGTGGCCTCGATGACCGTTCGCAAACGTTCCGCATCTGTGCCAAGTTCCTCGGCGTTCGCGCATCCGGTCTCGATCGGCTTCATCACGGCAACGCGCAACCCGCGTTGCTTGAGACAGAGTGCGAGCGAGGCCGCCACGACGGTTTTTCCAATACCGGTATCAGTGCCCGTGATGAAACAGCGGTGGTAGGGAACGTGTTGCAAGCTGAACTCTTGAAATATCAGAGGAGCCGGCTATCTAAATTCCACACTTGGCCGGAAATGTCCTGCCTTGTCGCGAGATGAAAAATTGATCGGACGACGTCTTGTAAACAAGGGGTTCGCCCTAATAGATGACGATTTAGTTTCGTGGCATCCGGCACGGCTGCACCGGCTAATTCTGTCTGATGCCAACCGGGTAAGACCGCATTCACTCGAATATTGTGGGGGCCCCACTCGAGTGCGGAGGCTTTGACGAGTCCGAGCACGCCGGCTTTCGATGCGGCATAGGCGGATTGACCGACATCGCCATGCAGCCCGGCATAGGATCCGACTACGATGATGGCACCGTATTTCTGTTTGAGCATTTGCCGCCCAGCGGTCTGGAGGCAGTGAAATGTTCCCGTAAGATTGGTAGCGATCACGTTTCCCCATTCTTCTGGAACGAGGCGAAGGAGCAGTTGACCGGAGGGGACGCCGGCATTACAAATTATGGCGTCAAGGTGTCCATAGACCGCGACGAAGCCTGTGATCATTGCATCGACTTGGGCGGCGTCCCGGATGTCGGCTTGATACGTCGTCGATGTGCCGCCGTCCTCATTAATGAGCGAGGCCGTCTGCTCGGCTTCGGCTTTGCGCGCGCGATAATGGACACCGACCTGCCAGCCGGCCTGGGCAAATTCGAGGCATAAAGCCCGGCCGATCCCACCCGATCCTCCGGTCACCAGCACGGTGTTTAATTGTTGTATTTTCTCCATGCTTGATCGCCACTCGGATGTCTGTCGGCTTCATGCCAACCGTGGCGGTATTATCGGCAATTCGGAAATACAAAGGCAACGATCCCCACAGCGGCTCTTGCTGGGCATCAAGAAGTTGTGTTATGCGTACAAGAAACGCGGAGGGAAATCTATGCAGGGTCATGGGCGACGTAGACCGTGGACTCAGATCGTTGTTCTTACGCTTTGGATGCTTGTCATGATAGTCCCGGAGAAGGCCCTCGGATTGGAACTTCCCGTTGCGGCTGAAAAGGAGCGCATGGCCAATGCGGAAGAGTATTTCCCCGATACACAAGGCATGCAATGGCGGTATCGCGGGGAAGTCATGGAAGGGCCGCTTCAGACGATTGCACGGAATGGATTTGTGAATGTGTCGACCGTGAAAGGAACGGATAAGATTAAAGGTGTGAGTGTCAAAGTCTTTCACGATACGAACCCCGGCAATCATGGCGCGTCCGACAGTTATTATCGGAAGGATCCCGCGGGAATCGTCTACTATGGCTCAGACCCCGGCACCCCGCTGGAAAAACAATTGATTCCCTATCAAATCGTGCGATTCCCCATCGACATTCCTTCCTCGTTTCAGCAGTTCAATCGTAAGGGGTTGGACTTCGGCAGCGATCTCGATGGCGATGAACAGAATGAGCAAGCCGATATGGAAGCGGTGGTGACCGTCATGGGAAAAGAATCCGTAACCGTTCCGGCCGGCACCTATTCGGAAGCGATCCGTGTTGAGGCACGCATGAGCATGCGGATTACGCTGTCCGGCAATCACCGCTCAGCGCGTGGGACCGATGTGATGACGGCGTGGTTTGCCAAAGGAGTCGGGTTGGTCAAGTATGTCGAACGCCAAGAGCTCCCACCGTTGAAGACTGACCGGGGAATTGTGACGGAGATCACCGAGGAACTCGAGTCCATGTCGATGACGCCGCAGACGAGCCGTAACTAAATAATTAAAAATTCAAAATTCGGATGGGGCAAAGCCGCGTCGGATGGTATTTTCGCTGACGACGCGGGCGATCATAAACTGGGTCAGATAATCCTCTCCTCCCGCTTTGGCGCCTACTCCTGACAGGCGATGCCCGCCGAATGGTTGTCGATTGACGAGCGCTCCGGTAATGGGACGATTGATGTAGAGATTGCCCACATCGAACATCGTTCGCGAGGCCTGAATATTCGCCGGACTGCGGGAATAGATGCCGCCCGTCAAGGCATAGAACGAATGGTTCGCCATGGTGAGCGCTTCGTGAAAATCTCGGGCGCGCATGACGGCGAGCACGGGGCCAAAAATCTCTTCCTGCGCAAGCCGATGGCTCGGCTGGATGTCGGCAACAATCGTCGGGCTAATAAAATAGCCCGGCTCTTGCGTCTGACCCAGGGCGACGACTCGCCCTTCCTGTTTTCCAATCTCGATGTACTCTTGTACCTTGGCTAAGGCGCGCCCGTCGATCATGGGGCCCAGCCCGTTTGAAGGATCTTCAGGCGGCCCCATGCGAAGACTCATGACCGCGTCCGTCAATCGGCGGAGAAAGAGTTCGTACACCGACGCATGGACGATGGCGCGCGAACAGGCTGAACATTTCTGGCCCTGATAACCGGTGAAGGACTTCACTACGCCCATGACGGCCTCATCGAGATCGGCCGTTTCGTCGACGATGATCGCGTTCTTGCCGCCCATCTCGGCGATGACCCGCGTGATCCTGCGTTGACCGGTTGTGATGTGCGTGCTCTGCGTCAACAGGCGCAGGCCGACTTCTTTGGATCCTGTAAAAGCAATCACATCGATGTCCGGCTGAGTCGTAAGAGTGTGCCCGATATCGGGCCCTCCGGGAAGGATGTGTAGCACGCCGTCCGGCACGCCGGCTTTCTTGAGGAGGTCCACCAACAACAACCCAATGATGGATGAACGTTCGGACGGCTTGAACAGCACGGTATTTCCCGTCACCAGCGCCGCCGACACCATGCCCGTCGGAATGGCGAGGGGAAAATTCCACGGCGCAACGACCGCCGCGACGCCGCGCGGCGAATACAGCAATTCATTTAATTCACCTGGTTCATGTCCTAAGCGGCGCGGATGGCTCAGACGCCGCATGTCTCTCGCGTAGAATTCTAAAAAGTCGATGGCCTCGGCTACGTCGGCGTCGGCTTCTCTCCATGGCTTGCCCGTTTCAAAAATTTCCCACGCGGCGAAGTCAAATCGAGATCGACGCATCAGGCTTGCGGCTTTGATCAAGATCTCCGCGCGGCGATCCGGCGTAGTGCAACTCCAACTCGAAGCATTGTGTCTGGCGCTTGCCAGCGCGAGATCAACATCGCCGGGCGAACAGCTTTGCAGTCGGCCGACTACCTCATCCGGTCGGCTTGGATTCCGTGAACGCACTTCAGGGCCGGATGGACGGATGGCGGTGGACAACATTTGTGAAAAGTCGCGGCCGAGCTGTGCCTTTACACGGCCGATGGCTTTCTG
>DATEPO010000334.1:0-2904 GCA_035273145.1 Nitrospiraceae bacterium | reverse complement strand
TTCGTGCGGCCTCGATTGACGGCGAACTCCTCGATGCGACCGGTTTGCACATTGACACGCACGACCTTGAATCCAACGGGGCTCAAGACCTTTCCTGATGTAGGCGATTGATCGCCGAACAGAGTGATGAAGGCTTCGCCCGCATAGCCAAATGAGGCGCTGCGTGAGAAATCGAATCCGGTGGCCGACGCATGAACGTCCAGCACGGCTGCGGGGGGCGGCGGGACGTTCGGTGGATCGAGCAGTAGGCGGGGCGGACGCGGCTTGCCGGGAGGAATAAAAAAGTCGCCAAGGTCGAGCGGCCGCTGACCGTGGAAATCGGGCCACCCATACCAGGTCTTCGGCTCGACAGCCCAGAGCAAATCGCCGGTGCCGTGCACAGAACGATTCCCACGCTTGCGATCGTCGTAGCTATTGTCGGTCAGGTAGAGGCGCTGATCCGGCGCGAAGGCGAGCCCGAAGGCGCTTCGGAATCCCCACGCAATCAGCTCCAACTTGCCGTCATTCGGCGAGAGACGAAAGATCCCGCCGTTGCAGGGAATCCGTCCTTCGATCGCCTGTCCTTTCTGTGTCGATGTTCCAAAGGGCACAAAGGCGCCCGTTGTAGCCGTATCGTCCTCGTCCGGAGTCAGCGGATTCGATGAGGTGAAGTTTTCGCCGGTTAGGTGAACGGTCTGACACGGAATATCATGGGCATGGGGAAATCGGGGGAGCCATCCGAACTGCGCGTCATCTTCCCCGATGACACCCGCGTTGGACAGTGTGCCGACACTGAAGTAGACGTTGCCGTCCGGATCGAGGGCCGGACCGCCGGCGGGATGCGGCCCCATGCTGGGCAAATTAGAGATAAGAGGCTGTATCCGTCCATCGCGCGCGACTTTAAGAACTCGGCCCCCTCGGAGTGTCCCTCCTTCGACGACATAAAAGGCGCCTTGGCGATACGCCAGTCCCGTCCAAGGTCCATTATTATCACCTGCCGCGATCACCTTCGTCTGACCGGCCGTCTCGATGCGCAGCAATCGGGGCGTGTCCCATGCTTCGCCGTAGGCGTATCCCGCTTCAATCACATACACATGGCCGTCTTCGTCGAAATCGACTCCGGTGGGGAAGATCAATCCGGTCGCCACCGCTTCGATGTTATAGCCGGGCGGTAACGCAATATCGGCCGGATTGATGATCCGCGGAGGCGTAAAGGTGGCTTGGCTCCCTCCCGACGGGCCTTGCCATTCGTAACAGCGTGAGAGGAGGACTGCACAAACGACCACGCCAAGGGCGAACAACGCGAGTTTCCTAAGCGGTCTTATCCTCATCGTGTTTCTTCAATCGTAAATGACCAGCACTGCGCCTCTTGTCGGGTGAATCCTGTTTTTGGTGTCATGCTTTCGGCAGCAAGCTCGAACGATAAACCGGAGAGCCGGCCGACGTCCCGAGCCTTTATCGGTCTAACCGGCCTTCACGGCCGGCGCTTCAGTTGAACGGTATGGGCTCCGGCTAATTGTGCGAAGGTCGTCAAGCGCAGCGAGCATGAGACCCTGCTCGATACGATCCGTCTCGAACCCTTGGCCGATCTCGCTCAACAGGGTAACTTTCAATTCACCGCCGAGGTGCTCGCGAAATTCACGCAAGCCGTCGAGAAGCTCGTCTTGTGCGAGCGCCTCGTGCCATAGCGGCAGCCCGAGATCTCGGAGCAGCGTGAGCACCACGCGTGTCGACGCTGGGTTCAGGTAACCAGCGCGGCAGGAGTAGAGCGTGTCGAGCGCGACGCCGATTGCGACCGCCTCGCCGTGTCGTAATTCGTATCGGCTCAGCGTCTCCAACTTGTGCGCGGCCCAGTGACCGAAATCAAGTGGCCTCGCATTGCCCTGTTCGAATGGATCGCCACAGCCGGCAATATGCTTGAGATGAAGCGCCGCCGACCGACGGACGAGCACTGACACATCGTCCACGCTCCCATTCGATAGACCGTCGGCGTGGTCGGCGATCCAAGCAAAAAACCCGGCATCGCGGATCAGCGCGGCTTTCACGGCTTCCGACAGTCCGGCGATCGTATCGCGCCGCGATAGGGTGGCGAGAAAACGAATGTCATTAATGACCGCGAACGGGGGTGAGAAGGTGCCGAAGTAATTTTTTCGCCCGTAGGCATTGACGCCATTCTTAACGCTGACACCGGAGTCGTCCTGGCTTAACACGGTTGTGGGGAGGCGGACGACTCGAACCCCGCGATGGGTTACGGCGGCCGCATAGCCTGCCATATCGAGCACTGCTCCTCCGCCGATGACCACCACGGCCGACTGGCGGTCGAAGTCGAGACCGGCCAGATGATCTTGCACGACTTTCACCGCTTCGGGATTGTTCTTCGCGGACTCGCCACCCGTCACCGAGAGGGGAGTCGATGCTGATTCCAGTCGGTCGGAGTACGACTCAACATAGCGCTGAAACTCGATCGCCAAGAGGGGACAGGCTTCCGCGACCCCTTGGTCGATAATCGGGCAGACCCGATGCCTCCTCCATGGTTCCCGCCGAGTAATGGCCGTGGCGAGCGAGGGGTTCGCGGGATTGAGAACGTCGTCAGTGAAACAAATCGAATAATCGAAGGAGACACTCACAGTCTGATGAGAGAAATGATCGGCCATCATAACCGCGTGCCAACCTGGGGCAACACTCCCATCATTGCCGCTCTTCGATTCATCTAGATCGGCGCCTCGTAGAGGATCGAGACAGACACCATTTCGAGCATATATTCCTGGAGCAAGAGATGCTGGGTCGATTTTTCATGCACGATCGGGAAGGTAATGTCCACGATGTTCGGGATGCCGAGGGCCATGCCAAGCTGTTCGGCAACGGCAAAGGCGCCCATGGAATCGAGATTGGCAATCAGCAGCACGCGTATGTCTTTCCATGCAC
>DATEPO010000333.1:0-2499 GCA_035273145.1 Nitrospiraceae bacterium | reverse complement strand
CCGGCATCGTCGCGCCGTTCGACGGCATTGACGAGGACCGGCAGCACCGCACCGTCCATACGGACAATGTCGAGGGCGACCTCGTTGAAGAAGCCCTGCATCCTCAACAGCGGTGCGAAGTGGGTCTCGTAGTAGATCTTTCCCGCGATGTTCAGGAGGTCCTGAAATCGGCGCCCGATCAAATGATCATGCTCATAGCCCATCCACACGGCGAATGTCCGGTTGGACTTGATGATGCGCCCGTTGGCTTGCACCGAGACGTAGCCGCAGGGTGCGTTCTCGAAGAGATCTTCCAGATCTTCAATGTCCTGCCGGCCAGGCTCGGCCTTGTCATTGTTCAAAGTCGCTGCCTTCGAGAAAGGCCTTCATCGCCGCAATGGTTTCTTCGGGTGCGCTGAGGTTGGGACAATGACCCGTAGCCCTCAAGATCACCAGTTCACTCCTGGGAAGATGGCGGTGCACATACTCACCCACAGCCTGCGGAGCGATCACGTCTTCCGCGCACTGCAAAATCAACGATTGGGGCTTCACATCCGCCAGATCGGTGCGGTTGTCTGAAAGGAATGTGGCCCGGGCGAACTGCTTGGCGATCTCGGGATCGGTCCGGCAGAAGCTGTTGGTAAGCTCCTCGCCGAGCTCCGGACGGTCGGGATTGCCCATGATGACCGGGGCCATGGCGTGTGACCAGCCCATGTGATTGCTGTCCAGGAAGTCCAGCAACTCGTTGATCTGCGCCTCGCTGAACCCTCCAACATAGTCCGCGTCATCGATATAGCGGGGCGACGGCCCCACCATAACGAGCTTGTCGAACAGCTCCGGCGCCTTCTTGGAGGCCAGGACGCCGATCATTGCGCTCACCGAGTGCCCCACAAAGACGCCGCCGGTTATCTTCAACTCGCGGCAGAGCTCAACAACGTCGTTGGCATAGCCTTCGAGCGAGGCGTATTTTGCTGGATCGTAGGCTGATAGATCGGATCCGCCGGCGCCAACGTGGTCAAACAAGACAGTTCGATAGCGGTCCTCGAATGCCGGAGCGACAAAGCGCCACATGTTCTGATCACAGCCGAAGCCGTGAGCAAACACCATTGCTGTCGAACCGGAGCCGGAGAGTTTCACATTATGTCGCTGCAGTGCCGACAACGTCGCCTTCCTTCCCTTGGAAAGGTCCAACTAACATATTGGGTGGCGTCTGAAGAATGGTAGGAACTATGACGGCACGCTTCCCTGAGCTCCAGGGTTATTGGGTCAGGCGGCGAGGTCAAGCGGTTCGTCGGCGGGACAGCCATTCTAAATCTGACTGAAGCTGAGTCGCGACTGTGCGTTTAACGCACCGGCGATTGGCGGGAAATTGCTCTGGAGCAAGTTACCCGACAACAACAGTGACGCCGGGGCCGGCCTCGGAAGCCGGCGTCAGAGCATTTTACCAAATTAGCAGCTGCCAGCAACCGGGCGGTTGTGGGCAGACGCAAAACTTGAAAATTACCTCTTCCCGGCAATATTCCGCGCCAGGATCGGTGGATTTTCCACTCGCGACCAACCGCTGCCGCCAGTCGCCGGCACAGCCAGCCGCAGTCCCGTCCTCGGCAAACCTGCCGTCCACCATCGAAGCCGTCCCGAGTGCTTCCGGCAGTCCCCAGCTGGGTCAGCATCCGGATAACCGTCCTGAATGGACCCGAACCTCCGGCCCGACTGAGGAGTATTCCCAACGGGTTGACTATCGAGTTGGACGGGGCGGCGTCTCCGTATAGTCGTAGAACCCCTTACCCGACCTGCGGCCGACCCAGCCCGCCTCGACATATTTCACGAGCAGCGGACAAGGACGGTACTTCGCATCGCCCAGTCCTTCGTAAAGGACTGTCATGACTGCGAGGCAGGTATCCAGCCCGATGAAATCGGCCAGTTCCAGCGGCCCCATCGGATGGTTGGCACCCAGCTTCATCGCCGTATCGATCGACTCCACAGAGCCTATGCCCTCGTACAGGGTGTAGACTGCTTCGTTGATCATCGGCAGCAATATACGGTTGACGATGAAGGCTGGGAAGTCTTCGGCCCTTACGGCGATCTTGCCTAGTTTTCCGATCAGCTCCTGGACCGCCTCGAAGGTCTCGTCATCGGTAGCAATACCGGGGATCAACTCGACCACCCGCATCGGCGGCACGGGGTTCATGAAGTGCATCCCGATAAACTTCTGCGGACGATCGGTGCGAGCGGCGAGACGTGTGATTGAAATTGACGAGGAGCAGGTCGCGATCAGCGCCTCAGGCTTTAGATGGGAACCCAGCGACTTCAGGGTCTGGCGCTTGATCTCCTCGTTTTCGGTCACGGCCTCAATCACCAGGTCGCACTCCGAGAACAAGGTGAGACCAGTGCCGGTGCTGATACGGTCGAGCGCTGCCCTCCGAGTGGCCTCGGAGATTTTACCCTTCGAGACCTGGTGGTCCAAACTGTCGGTCATGTTGGATCGGGCCCGCTCCAGCGCCTCGGTGCTGATGTCGACCA
>DATEPO010000332.1:0-2093 GCA_035273145.1 Nitrospiraceae bacterium | reverse complement strand
ATTCCGTTCCCGATACCGCGTTCGGTAATTTGTTCCCCAAGCCACATCAGAAAGGCGGTGCCGGCCGTCAGGGTGATCACCGTCATCAAACGAAACGCCCATCCGGGCGTGAGCACAAAGGCACCTTGATTCATACCTTCAAGTCCGACCGCGATGCCGAACCCTTGAATCAGGGCAATGCCGATCGTCCCGAAGCGAGTATATTGGATGATTTTTTTACGGCCGCGCTCGCCCTCCTTCGCCAGTTTCGAAAGGTGCGGAATCACGACGGTCAACAACTGCAAAATGATCGAAGCGCTGATGTAAGGCATAATGCCCAGCGCAAAGATCGTCAGTCGCGACAGCGCACCGCCTGAAAAAATATCTAAGAACCCGAGGAGCGCGCCGCCTTCCTTCTGAAGAAATTTGGCCAGCTCGTCATTGTTGATGCCTGGAGTCGGTACGTGAGCCCCAATTCGATACACTGCGAGCATGAGCAGTGTAAACAGAATCCGGATCCGCAGCTCAGGGATCTTAAAGATATTTTGAAAGCTCGTGGCAAGTCGTTCAAGCACCGGCGATAACCTCAGTCCGCCCGCCGGCAGCCCTGATTTTCTCCTCCGCTGACTTGCTGAATTTGTGGGCTTGGACGACTATTGGCCGGCTAAGCTCGCCTTGGCCGAGGATCTTGATCCGCTGGCGTTTCTTTTTAATGAGTCCGGCCTCAACCAACACTTGGGGGGTGACCTCCGCCACTTCGCCAAGATTCGCAAGCGCTTTGAGATTGATCACGGTGTAAGAGATGCGGAAGGTATTGGTAAACCCGTATTTAGGTACACGGCGGGCCAGCGGCATCTGGCCGCCTTCAAAGCCCGGACGCTTACCTCCCCCCGATCTGGCCAATAATCCCTTATGTCCTTTGGTTGCTGTTTTCCCATGGCCAGACCCAGGACCTCGGCCGATACGTTTTCTTCGCTTATGTGCCCCAGGGGAGGGAGCCAATTCAGAGAGTTTCATAATGTTTTTACATCCAACAAATAGACGACCTTGTGAATCATCCCTCGAACTTGTTGCGTATCCGGTCTTGTCACAGTATCGTGCATTTTTCTAAGACCCAATCCACGCAATACGAGACGATGGCGCGACGGAGTTCCAATGGGACTCCGCTTCAATGTAATGGAGAATCCCTGATGTTTGCCCTGAGAAGCTGACATGATCACCCTACCTGTTGAAGGCCACTTCGGCGGATACGCGCGACCTCCTGTGGATCTCTGAGCTGACAGAGACCGTCAATCGTTGCCCGAACCGTATTAAACGGATTGCCGCGGCCTAATGTTTTTGCGACGATATTTTGCGCGCCGGCAAGTTCCACAACGGCCCGGACCGCGCCACCGGCAATAATCCCGGTGCCCGGAGCGGCGGGTTTCAAGAGGACATGCTCGCCACCGAACAATCCATGGACAATATGTGGAATGGTAAGCTCTTTGAGGGGAATATGAACTAAATGCTTTTTGGCCTGTTCCACGGCTTTTGAAATGGCAGCGGGAACCTCGGCTGCTTTCCCTTTGCCGACACCCACCCAGCCCTGGCCGTCTCCGACGACGACCAGCGCACAGAAGTTGAACCGCTTCCCGCCTTTCACCACCTTCGCAACGCGGTTGATAAACACAACCTTATCTTTCAAACTCAGTTCTTCAGGATTTACACGCACGAGATCATGCTCCTTCTCCTTCACGGTTTGCCGAAGAGGATGCTCAAAAAGACCATCCAACGAGGCCGCAGGAGTTTGGACGCCGAGGCGTAGCGGAGCTACGTTGAGGCGAGCAAACAACCGAGAACGAGGCTGGGGGTCTTTTTCAGCATCCTCTTAAAACTTCAGGCCGCGCTCACGGCTCGCTTCGGCCAAGGCTTTAATACGACCATGGAAAAGACGGCCGCCACGATCGAACACGACGGCTTGCACGTTTACCGCCTTCGCTCGATCGGCCAGTGCATGGCCTACCGCTTTGGCGGCATCCATAGGCTTGCTCGAACTCAGCGCGGATTTCATATCTTTATCCAGCGTGGAGGCCGAGGCTAATGTCTTGCCGCTGACATCGTCGATGATTTGGGCA
>DATEPO010000331.1:0-4375 GCA_035273145.1 Nitrospiraceae bacterium | reverse complement strand
AGCGTTGTGGGTTCCATAGGGTTCGCCTTCGCTTCTTATCCATCGGACCGAAGGCGCTTGCGCCTGTTTATTGGGGGCCGCCCTCGTAGGCTTCTTTGTCGGCATTGTCTCGGCTAGTCTCATGCACAGTGCGGCGCATGGCAGTATCCGTCTTGTCTGGCTTGGGTGGATAGTCGGTGAACTATGCGGGCTACATCCGATGTAATGTTGTGCTGCCACTCTGCGATGATACAGCACCGGACATGACCATCTTGTTCAGAATCCTCGTTTTCCTTCTGATAGACCTTGCTGCCTCATCTCGCTCTAGCGGCTTTCAATTACACCGCGCTTCACATAACACAAGAGACACCTCACCGGCGGCTGCAGTAAGCCGGGGCCTTTTTTGTAGGCCATACTCGTCACGGTCATTCGTTTCGTCCGATTTTACTCATCCAACGCATGCCTGCGGAGTTCAGCAATGCGATATGCTGCAGGGATTACGTACAGTCACATTGAAATCTTCTTCAAGTGTCCGCTTTTAAGTGATGGTCGGCGCGGTTGTTTATGAATATGGAAAAGCCGCTAACGTCTCCCCACACTGAGGAGAACGAAAGCGATTCTGACAATGTGTTTCTTTTTGATCCACTACCTCTCCATCCGAGCACGATTGGATAATCCTAGTAGGCTTAGCAGAGGAGACATCATGCCCATTTTGTCTCGTGATGAATTAAAAACGGTCATCGCTGAATCGCAGCGTCCGTCGGTCTCCCTTTTCCTGCCGACCCATCGGGCCGGACCTCAGATACAGCAGGATCCGATTCGGCTTAAAAATCTATTAAAGCAGGCCGAAAGCCAATTGATCACCGACGGGATTAGAGCAACGGAGGCGCGAGACCTGCTGGCGCCGGCGGCGGCCTTACTTGAAGATGCGGCCTTTTGGCGACATCAAGACGGGGGGCTGGCAATTTTTCGTTCCTCCGAAAGCTTTCGTGTCTTCCGGCTACCCGATCCTGTGCAAGAATTTGTCTCAGTGGCGGATCGTTTCTATGTGAAGCCCTTATTGCCGCTCCTGGTCAACGACGTTCGATTCTACATCCTCGCGCTCAGCCAGAAAACGGTCCGGCTCTTGGAATGTTCTCGCGACCGTGTGCAGGAAGTGGACTTGCCCGGTGTTCCGAACAGTATGACCGAGGCCCTCAATGAGGTTGAGGCGCCGCAACTGCAGTTCCATAGCCTTCCGGTAGGCGGCATGACCGCGACACGGTTCCACGGACATGGGGTAGGAATCGATGATGTCGATGTCATCAACCTCCAGCGGTACTTCCATCGGGTGAACGATGGCCTGGAGCCGATACTGAAGAATCAACAGGCTCCGCTGGTCTTGGCCTGCGTCGAGTACCTCGCGCCTCTCTATAGAGAAACAAATCCCTATCCCCACGTGCTCAACGCCATCGTGAGTGGAAATCCGGACGGCCTCAAAAATGAAGAGCTTCATCAGAAAGCATGGTCCATTGTCGAGCCAACGTTCCAGAAGGCGCGAGCGCGAGCCGCCGCACAGTATCATGAGGGCATCGCGAAGGGACGCGCGGCACACTCACTTGCGGAAATTCTGACGGCAGCCTATCAAGGCCGTGTGGCATCACTTTTTGTCCCTCTCGGCGTTCAACGCTGGGGACGGTTCAATTTTGAGAGCCTAAGCTTGGAAGAGCATGAGCAGGAACAGTCCGGCGATGACGAATTATTGGATCTTGCGACGATGCAAACGCTGATGCATGGCGGGAACGTCTATGCGGTTCACCCCGATGAAATTCCAGACCGGCACGTTGCAGCGGCAGTATTCCGATTCTAGCCGCGGGCAAATCTGCCTAGAAGGCAGGATTTTTGAGCACAAGGGAATGACCGTCTCGCGCGGCGGACCCATGCAGAGTCTCTGTACGCAAAGACGCAGCAAGAGGAGGAGGAGATGGATTTACAGATCGAAGGAAGACATGTCGCGATCACTCCGGAGTGGAGACGCGCCATCGAAGCACGGGTCGCAGATCTGCATCCTGGGCATAATGACGTGACACATGTCCGTGTCACATTGACCAAACAGGATCACAAAAGAGCCGAGGATTCCTGCGAAGCGCTGATTGTCGTGCAGGTGCCTCGCCATACGCTCACCGCACGGAAGCAAGCGGAGAGCTTTGAAGAAGCCTTTCGCGATGCCTTTTCGGCGATGGATATTGAACTCGACAAGCTGAGCGAGAAACAAGGAACCCATGAGGTGCGCATGACCGCGCCGCCCGAACGAGGCGTCATCAGCAAGTTGTTCCGAGATGAAGGCTACGGATTCATTGCGCTGGAGGATGGACGAGAGGTGTATTTCCATCGAAACGCCGTCCACGACATGGCCTTCGAAGAGGTGGAGGATGGCATGGAGGTCAGCTTGAACATTGAACCGGGAAACGATGGACCACAAGCCACGACGGTGAATCGCATACCGTCCATCGTTCAGCGCTATGCCGACAAAGGGTCGGTGACGTAACAACCGTGCCGAATAGCCGCGTTTGCTGATGTTCCTATTTTCGCAACGCTCGCCCGGGTACAGATCGTAAGGCACGGCCGGCATTCTTTGATTTCTCTTTCGGCAAATCGTGAACCGAAAGGACTAACTGAGCGTCCGTAATAGCCTCCTGAAGCGCCTGTCGTTCAGCTTCAAGCCGCCGGTACTTTGGCGTCTTCATCTCGAATCGTTGTGCGGTGTCCGTCAATCGCCTCAACGTCTCACGTAGCGTCATGTCCATGTCTCCTTTCCCTGTCTGCGGTAGCTCGACATAGAACCTTGCATAGAGCGCTTCGATTCGGCACTTTGATCTTCCATGTCGTACCTTTGAAAGTCACTCCACCAATTCATATGAGACTCAAAACGGTCATAGCCGATACCGTTCGTGTCGGTTCTATCCCATAATGGGTTTTCGTCAGATCCCTTGCGGCGGTCCATCTCTGTGTCACCGAAGAAATCGGTGGACGGCCTGCTAAGGCCTTCCGAGGATGATTACATCAGACCGGAATTGCAATCGAAAGCGGCAGCCTTCGATACGCAAGCCGCTAAGCATGAGCAGGCTCACAGGCGAGGACCCGCGACGGTCGTTGGCCAGGCTCCCTCGCCCTGCCCGCTCCTTGGTACACTAAGACATGGAAAAGCGTTTTACATTTCCCGATTCAGCCGGCCGGCGTGTCAGTGCGGTGCTCGTCTCACCGCCGCGCACGGAGAAGATTGTCGTCTTGTGCCATGGGTTTATGGGGCACAAGGACAGTTGGACCAATCGCACGCTCAGTCAGTTGCTGGCACAGCAACACATCGCGACGTTACGCTTCGATTTTTTCGGCCATGGCGAGAGCGAGGGCGATATCAAAGAGTTATTACTGACGACTCTGATCGCGCAAACCGACAGCGCGATTGCACTGGCACGCGGTCAGGGGTTTCTTCACATAGGTCTTCTCGGATCGAGCTTTGGCGGCCTCGTTGCCACGCTGGTCGCTGCCAAGACGGCACCCTTGGCCGCGCTGGCGCTCCGATGTCCCGTCGCAGATTTTCCCGACATTCTTCGCCGGCGGTTCGGTCGTGTCGCCATTGATCTGTGGCGGCGCATCGGCACCGTTCCCCCCTCCATCGCGGATGTCCCGGTGCATGCACGGTTCTATGAGGATTGCTTGCGGTACGATGCCTATCGGGCTGCTGAAGACCTGCGCGTGCCGACGGTGATTGTCCACGGCGACAAGGACGAAATTATCCCGGTTGAGCAGGCCCATGTGCTCCATCGCCGCCTACGAGCTGAGAAAGCCCTGCACATCATTCCGGGAGCAGATCACCGGTTCTCCTCGCCCGTGTTGTTTGCGCGCATGGCAGACCTACTGGTCGACTGGATGGTTCGTTATCTCCTCTCTGCCGGTTCCCTCATAGTTCGCTCGTCGGCAGTAGCCGTATGCGCCTCCCGCGCGGTGAACGACCGCGACTTCCTCGAACTGCTCCAATTCCTCAAGCCGCTTCTTGGGGGACACGTTGGCCGTGGTCTGTTCCCGCGTCCGTTGCACCACGGTATGCTCCAGTTCCTCCTTCGCCGGCTTGATTGTCTCTTCGAACTTGCGTGGCGGTAATATCTCGGAGAATGGCCGTATAAAACGTCTCCTTCCCGACAGACCCGGTGGAGAGAGAGCTCTTGACGAGTACGATATGGCCGGCCCTATCGACGATCACCATGGTGTCCGGCGCGGGCTCTAGCAAGCCGCGGAATTTTTCCTCCACTCGCTCTTGAGCGTAATATTCTGCTCCACATCGATGGAGATGACCGCGTCTTGCGCGATGTCTAAGATGCCGGAGAACCATGCCTCGCTCGCGCAGCGCCTCCTACGG